>JAZKZM010000289.1:0-29342 GCA_045612685.1 Elusimicrobiaceae bacterium | reverse complement strand
CTTTTTGTGGATTTTTGTTTTTTACCGACTGAGATTTTTTTATTTTTTGCACTTTTATAGCCTTTTTTAATTATTTTTTATAAACAAAAAAATAAAACCGCTTCTTTTTAAAAAAAGCGGTTTTATAAAATTTATAAACTTTTAAAAATTACAAAAGTTTACTTTTTAATTTTTCTGCAATAATATCAAGCTGCTCCAAATTATTATAATGAATTACTAAAATACCTTTTTTGCCGCTTTTGCCGGAAGCCTTAAGTTCAACCTTTGTGCCAAGAGCTTCCTGTAAATTCTGCTCAAAAGCAACAATTTCAGCATCTTTTTTATTAATTTTTGCGGGTTTATCTTCTAAAGCATTTTGAGCTGCCTTTTCTGCCTGACGGACAGACATTTTTGAAGAGATAATTTTGTTAAATAAAACATCTCTTTTTGCCCCGCTTGGGAGCATTAAAAGGGCGCGGCCGTGACCTTCACTTATAGTGCCTGACCTAAGGGCTTCTTGTATATTATCTTCCAAATTTAATAATCTTAAAGAATTGGAAACAGCCGCTTTAGATTTACCGCAATATTCGCCAAGTTCGGTCTGGGAAACCATAAACTTTTGAATTAAACTCTTATAACCTAAAGCGGTTTCTATAGGGTTTAAATCTTCCCTTTGTATGTTTTCAATAAGGGCCAAAGCACACATTTGTTTATCATCAAGTTTGGTATGGACTACGCAGTCTATTTCCGTAAAGCCGGCTATTTTGGCCGCTCTATAGCGTCTTTCCCCCACCACAATTTCATATTTATCCAACCCGGCATCATAAACAACAACTACCGGTTGGGTTAAGCCGTGCTGTTTTAAAGATTGTGCCAACTCTTGTAAACTTTCTTCATTAAAAGTTTTGCGGGGCTGAAAGCGGTTTGGAATAATTTTATCTAATGGAATTTTTTGTATTCTTGTATTAGAGCCATTATCCTGTGTGTTGCCTGTATTAGAGCCACTTAAAAGGGCATCAAGTCCTTTACCTAAAGCTTGTCGCATAATTATCCTCCGAAATCAAAGCCGGCATTTTGAGCCGTTGCTAAATTATATTCATTAAAATCTTCTTCTTTAAAACCCCTGCGGATTAAGAACTCTTTTGCAAGTTCTATATAGGCCTTTGTTCCGCGACAAGAGGGGTCATATTCTATAATGCTCTGCCCATAACTTGGCGCTTCCGCCAAGCGGACATTTCTTGGAATAGCGGTTTTATAAACCTTATCACCATAGAATTTTGAAACTTCATCTTTGACCTGATTCGCAAGGTTCATTCTAGCGTCATACATAGTTAAAATTCCGCCATCTACTTTTAAATTAGGGCTTAAGAATTGTTTAACTTTGCCGGTTGTATTAATAAAATGAGCAAGACCTTCCATAGCATAATACTCACATTGAATAGGTGTAATAACACTATCTGCCGCCACTAAAGCATTAATTGTAAGCAAACTTAAAGAGGGGGGACAATCTATGATAATGAAATTATACATATTTCTTATAGTGCTAAGAGTTTCTTTTAAAACTTTTTCCCTACCTTGTATATTAACAAACTCCACTTCCGCACCGGCCAAATCTTTGCTTGCCGGCAAGACATCTAAAAGTTCATTACTTGTTTGGCGGACAACTTCTCTAAAAGGAGCGGTCTTTGTAAGTAAATTATAGATAGACTTTTCCCCTTCCTTTACCACAACGCCAACGCCGGAACTAGCATTGCTTTGCGGGTCTAAATCAATAAGTAAAACCTCTTGGCCTAAGCAGGCAAGAGCGTATGAAAGATTGACGGAAGTGGTTGTTTTTCCCACGCCGCCTTTCTGATTTGCTACGCAAACTATTTCTGCCATAATATCTCCTTATCAATATTAAAACATAATATAATACTTTTGTCAAGTATTATAAAAAAGGGGAGTAAAAGTTTTCATGTGAAAACTGCATATCTTTAACTTTACTTAAAATTTTCACGTGAAAACAAAATAAGGTTTATTTAATAAATCTGATTCTATTTAAAGGCCAATGTAAAAGCCAGGCTTTACCTTTAATATTTTCTTTGGGAACAGGACCCCAAAAACGGGAATCACAGGAAAAATCTCTATTATCACCCATAGCCAAATATTGCCCTTGTGGAACGATAACCGGCCCGAAATAATCTCTTAAATATAAACCTAATTTATGCTCTAAAGTTCTGCTTTCCCATATTTTTTGATATTCTTCTTGGGGAATATTTAAGATATATTCTTCTCTTAAATGGTCGTCATAAACCTCATAATCTTGTATTGGCATAAGTTCATCATTTATATAAAGTTGTTTATTGCGGAGTTCTACTTTATCACCCGGCAGACCGATTACTCTTTTAACAAAATCGCGGCCGTATTGGCTTTCGCCGCAGTTTACTTGTTGTTTGTTTTCGGCAGGGAATTTAAAGATAATAATATCGCCCCTTTGTATTGGCTTAAACTCAACTAATTTATCTTTCATAAAAGGCAGTCTAAAGCCATAAACTATTTTATTTACAAAAAGGTTATCGCCTTCCAACAGGGTATTACGCATAGAGCCGGAAGGAATTTTAAAAGCTTGTATAAAAAAGAACATTACAACGGCAGCAAAAAAAGCAGCAAAATAAATTGTTTCGGCCCAATCTAAAATTGTAGAATAAACTTTATTTTGGTCTTTTTTTATTGCACTATTAGCCCAAAAAATAAGACCCAAAACTATAGCGCAGAGAAAAATGGTTTGTTTTAAAGGCAGGCCACCGGTTATACCATTGGTAGCCATAAAATTAAAAATATAATAAGCCAAAATGCCAGCCAACACAATACCGGCAAAAGCCCATATTTTTAAATTGTTTTTATTTTCTAATTTCTTTTTATTATTTAAGTATTTAGAAATCTTGGCAAAAATAAAAGCAAAAATGCCTGTGATAAAAAGTGTCTGCTCCATTAATTCTCCTATTATTATAATGCTTTTTTACAAAAAAAGCACCGAAAAACCGACATTTTTTAAAAAATTAAAAGTCTACGGAATATATTTTAAATTCGTATGGGCCAAGTTCAATTTCAAGCCCTTTATTTTTAAAATAATCATAAGAAGATGAAATGAAATTATCCAAAAATTCATCTTTTAAAAGAATATTTTCCGTTTTAGGCAGTTTATCTATACAAATTTTAAATTTAGATTTTTGGTCGCTATAATTGATAACAACAACTTTGCAGGTTGTGTTTTGCGTCCAAGTCCAAGTTAAAATATTTTGGTAGGACATATCCTTGCCGTCCCAAGATTTTGCCGATTTTAAAGTCCATTGGCCGCCATGGAAGCAAGGATGGTTAATAATATTTAAAAACTTTAAATAAAAGGATTTAACCTTATTATCAACAGCTCTGACAAAGGGTTGATATTGAATAGGCAAGCGGTATTTATCCCCGCAAATTTGTGATGCGGTAAACAAACGGGCGCCCGATAAAGTATAAGCCACAGCCGCCGCAGCAAAAGAGCGACCCTCAGAGCCAAAAGCGGTAATAGGGGCCTCTTCGTCGTGATTTGCGATAAAGCGTATTGTTTTTGTTTGGTAAAGATGTTCCGCCCCTAAATGTGCGGCAATTTGGGTTGGGTTAGAATATAAAAGGCGGTCGTATAAAATTTTATCATAGGTAAAATCAAAACCTAGGGACTGCACTTCGGACTCAAGACCCCAATAAACTTCTGCAATAAAAGTGAAAGAGGGATATTTTTCTTTAACTTTTTGTATAGCGGCGGGCCAAAACTCTTCGCGCGGAGTATCAAATTTGATATATTTGCCCCAATTTTCTCTATGAACGCTGTTTAACATAAGCATAACCATATCGCATCTAAGGCCGTCGCAGAGGGGGCAAACTTCCATTAAGGAATCTTCCAGCATTTCCCTTGTTTTAGGATTAAATAAATTGAGTTGCGCGCTATCGGTCCACGGGTCAAAATAAGGGTCTTTACCGTGGGCAAGCCACACGCCGTTTTGATTTTGATAAAAAAGTTTTTTATCTTGGGGTTCTTCTTCCGAAGTAATAAAAAGATCCGGTTGTTGCCAAGTTAAAGGGTGATCTACCGAAAAGTGATTACCGACGAAGTCCAAAATCAAAGAAATACCGTTTTCATTAAGTTTTGCTTTAAATTTTAAAAGGTCTTCATTAGTGCCTAAATATTTATCAACATTATAAGAGCAAATGGAATAAGGCGAACCGAAGATATCTTCCGTCGTATAATCAGGTACAATTTTTTTAAGATAATCGTTGATAGGGCCGTCGGTGCGAGCAATCTGACGGGAAGTTAAACTTTCCTGCCACACGCCCATAAGCCACAAAGCGTCAAAACCGGCGGCTTTTAATTTGACGATATAACTTTCCGGAATATCGGCCAAAGTCATAATATTACGGCCGAAATCCCTTTTAAGTTGGTGAAACCAAATTTTTGCGTTTACTTCTAAAACATGAGGATTGTTTCTCATATTTCAATACCCCTTTTTTCTCTCTAAAAATGTTATATCAATTTAAGAGATAAAAAGCAAGTCTTTTTTGGGCTCGTGGTCCTACAAATATCGTCTGGCTTTTGCTTTGCAAAAGCAATTTGATTTGCTACACTTTAGGATAATGTATTCTTAAAAATATACAAATAATTTGATATACTAATTGTATAGGTTATTTGCCTAGATAACAATTTAATCTATTTTTGGAGCCATATTGAAAAATATGGGACATTGTTAAGAACTTAACAATTAGTTCATCCACCAAAAATAGCCGATATTAAACACACAAAGGCGACGGCTGTAGCGTGTTGAGTGTTTGCCGTTCTTATGAACGGCAAACCACGGCTGTTTTATTTGAGGTTGGATGAACTTCTCAAATATAGCAGCCGTTTTTTATGTCTAAAAAATATTTTTTATTATTTATTTTTTTGATTTTATGCGCCTGTTCTTCAAATAATTTTAAAAAAGTAAAATTAATTTCCGTTTACGACGGAGATACTTTTAAAGTTAATTTACCTTGCAAAGAAAACCTTTTTTGCCAAAATATTTCTGTGCGCGTGCGCGGCATTGATACGCCGGAAATAAATTCTAAAAATATCAAAGAAAAAGAAATTGCTAAGCAGGCAAAAATTTTTACCCAGCAGCTTTTATTAAGTGGAAAAATTATTTTAGGCAATTGCACGCGGGATAAATATTTCCGACTGCTTTGTGATGTTTTTATAAAGAAAGAAAAAGAAGAAATAAGTTTAGCCCAGAAACTTTTATTATCCGGTTTAGCCGTTCAATACGACGGAAAAACTAAAAATAAAAAGGAATAGATGCTGAACAAATACTTTTCAGCATGATAAATAAAAACAACTCAAATTTTAATTAGTTTTTTCGTTTCAAATCAAACCAAACAGGGTGCATTGTTTTGCAAGGATTTTGCCATTAAAATTTGCTAAAACAGAACACAAGGGTTTTGCAAGAGTTTTGCGTTTAGAGAAGGCTTGCCGAGCGAAGCATATCCCGAGCGGGCGGCAGCCCCGTATATGTGAGCGAGGCATAACGCACTATAAACGCAAAAACCGAAGCAAAACTAAAATCCTATTGTTTTTAAAAATGGTTGGTTAGAAACTTTACGCCCAAGGAAATTTCTAACCAATTCCTCTTCTTCATAACTGCCACCGACGGCCAAAATTTCTTTGCGATATTTCTTGCCGATATCTTTATTAAAAATGCCATGCTTTTCAAATTCGCTAAAGAAATCCTGAGCGATAACTTCCGCCCACAAATAGCCATAATAACCGGCATCGTAGCCACCCATAATATGGTCAAAACTTGCTTGCGGGTAGGCACCTTTTTTCAAAGGCACGCCTCTGATTTTTTTAGAATATTTGGACCAATAATCTGTTGAATCAATTTTCTTTTTAGTAAGGTGATAGCGCATATCAATTTGCGCCAAAAAGTTTTGTCTTAAATAAAAAGAACCCGTTGCATAATGTTTTGCGGCAATCATTTTATTTATTGTTTCGTCGCTTAAAGGTTGACCTGTCTTATAATGTTTAGAAATCTTTTTTAGAACTTGCGGCTGCCAAACCCAATTTTCAAGCATTTGGGAAGGCACTTCTACAAAATCCATACTTGTAGCTGTGCCGGAAATTGAGGAATATTTTGCTTCCGTCAAAACATTATGTAAAACATGGCCAAACTCGTGAAAAAGTGTTTCAACCTCGTCGTGTTTTAACAAAGAAGGCGTGTCTTTTGAGGGGGGATTTAAGTTTGCCACAATCGCCGTAAACGGCTTTTGATAAGTGCCGTCTTTTAATTCTTTGCCGCTAACTAAATCAAAACAGGCGGCGTGTTTATATTTGCCTTCGCGCGGGTAAAGGTCCATATAAACATAGGCGATAGTTTCTTTCTTCTCATTATCAATAACTTTATAGGCAACTACATCTTTATGCCAAGTATCAATATTTGCTTTTTCAAATTTTACATCAAACAAATTGCCAAAAATTTCAAGCATATTATTAATAACATAGTCGGTGGGGAAATATTCTTTTATTTTTTCAGCGTCAATATCATAATGCTCTTTTTTATATTTGTTAGACCAATAACCGCTTTGCCAAGTTTCTATTTTTTTTGTTTTTTGGCCGGTTTTTTCCGTCTTATATTTTAAAAGTTCTTTTTGTTCTTTTTTGGCAAGCGGTTTTAATTTCTTTTCCAAATCTTGCAAAAAAATCATTACATTTTCGGGCGTTTTTGCCATACGCGTATCAAGGCGATTGTGGGCGTGGGTTTTGTAGCCAAGCAATTTTGCCGTCTGATAGCGCAAAAACAAATTATCTTCCAAAAGGGAAATATTTTGCTCGCCGCCGCGGCGGGAATATTTTTCTTCTAGCATTTTTCTTGCATTATCGTCGTCTGCATTTAACATAAAAGGCACATAATCGGGATAATTTAAAGTTATGATATATTTGCCGTTTTCATCTTTTTCAAGGCGGTTAATATAATCTTGGCCCATGCCGGCAAGTTCTTCTTTTGAGACGGCAAGAGTATCTTTATATTCCCTTATATTTTTGGAAAATTCTATTGAATTTTTTGATTTCTTTTTTTGTAAATCTTTAAAAGTTTCAAGGTCATTATCCTCTAACATTAAACCGCTTTTTCTAAAACCAATCATTGCATCTTTTAACATTTTTGCTTCAATTTTAGGAAGGGTAGGGTTAGTATCTGCATAATCTTTAAACGCCTGATAAATATCTTTGCGTGTGGCAACTTCCACCATATAATTACTGATTTTTTCTTCAAGGGCAAGAGCTGCATTTCTTAAATTCTCGTCGGTAGAAACATAAGCAAGAAACCCTGCTTGACCAAGTGATTTAGAATATTTATCAAAAGCTTCGTCGTAAGCAAGCAAAGTATTTTCAAAAGTGCGCTGTTCTTTTGGCAAGGCAACAATTTTTGCAAGGTCTTTTTCCAAAATTTCACGGGCGGCCTTTTCGCTTGGTTCAAGCTGCTCGGCTTTATAATTAAAATGCAAAGTTCCGTCGGGATTATACATATTCATAACATTTTCTCCTGCTATTAAAAAGGTTGAAAAAAACAAGGGTAAAACAAATTTTAAAAATTTCATATTTTAACTTCCTTATATTTTTGTTATAATATTTTATAAAATAAATTATCCCTTTTAAAAGGGTAGATAATAAAAAAAGAGGAAGAAAAAACATGTACGAAGCATTTGTTCCTAAGGAAATTTTCCTTACCAAAGGTGTTGGCAGACATAAAGAAAAATTAGCAAGTTTTGAGGAAGCCCTCAGAGATGCTAAAATCGCAAAATTCAACTTGGTGCCGGTATCAAGTATTTTCCCGCCGCATTGCAAAGTTGTGACGGTTAATAAAGGTCTTGAAAGATTAAACCCAGGCCAAATTTTGCATTGTGTTATCAGCCGTAATACCAGCAATGAAAACAGACGCTTAATTTCCGCTTCTGTCGGTCTTGCAATTCCTAAAGATAGAAATACCCATGGTTATATTTCCGAACACCATAGTTTTGGCGAGGCAGACCAAAAAGCCGGCGATTATGCCGAAGATTTGGCTGCTATGATGTTATCTACCACCCTTGGTATTGAATTTGATAACAATACCACCTGGAATCAAAAAGAAGAAATTTGGAAAATGAGCGGCAAAATTGTTAAAACAACAAATATTACCCAATCTGCCATCTGCGTTGACGGCGTTTGGACAACCGTTGTGGCAGCAGCCGTTTTTGTGAGGTAAGATTTTTCTTCTTTTATGATACATCCAAAAGCGAAGTTTTTTTTAGAAGTTGAAACGGGACAGACTCCTTTAGAGTCTTCCCGTTTTGCTGTAATTCCCGTGCCTTATGAAAGAACCGTCTCCTACGGCGGCGGCACAAAAGACGGCCCTAAAGCAATTATTGACGCTTCACCGCAAATTGAACTTTGGGACGAAGAAACCAAAACAGAAACCTATAAAGAAGGTATACACACTTTAAAACCTATTGATTGCAAAGGTTCAGAAGAAGCCGTTTTTAAAAGAATAGAAAAATATGTCCAAAACTTTATGGACAAACAAAAAACCCTGCCCTTTTATTTGGGGGGGGAACATTCTATTTCGCAAGCTTTAATTGCACCTTATATTAAAAAATACGGCAAAAAATTATCTGTTTTACATTTTGACGCCCACGCCGATTTAAGGGAAGAATATTTCGGCGACAGGCGCTCGCACGCTTGCGCTTTATACCCTGCTTCTCGCAAGGTTAAAGTGGTGCAAGTTGGTATCAGAAGCGTCGGCCTTGAGGAAAAGCAATATGTAAACACCGGCAATGTTAAAACTTTCTTTATGCACGAAAATTTGGATATTGATAAATTAATACCGCAAGTGTTAAAGAATTTGACCGACGATGTTTATATGACAATTGATGTTGACGGCTTTGACCCAAGCGTTGTGCCCGGCACAGGAACCCCGCAACCCGGCGGGTTTACTTGGTATGACGGCCTTAAATTATTTAAAGCAGTTTGCCAAAAGAAAAACATTGTCGCCGTTGATATCGTTGAAACCGCACCGATTAAAGGCCAGCATATAACGGAGTTTAATGTTTCAAAACTCTTATATCGCTTGATGGGATATTTAGCGACAAAATAAATAACCCGTGCGGTAAACACTTTAAAATCTCTCTCTTTTTAATTAAAAAAGGGGGGAGATTTTTTATTTGTTGTTCTTTTTATCTAGGTCAAAAGACCTATAAAAAATTAGGTCCTTTGACCCTTGTTAACTGTTAGGTTATAATATATAATAACTTATATAAACTCAAAAAGCGAGGTAAAAATGAAAAAAATATTATTGATGCTGGCAGTCTGTCTTTTCTCTATTCCTTCTATGGCAGATTGTTTTAAATATAAAAATGGGCTAAATTTTATGACCGGGGAGTTAAACTCCGTCAAAGATTCCCCAGAAGCTAGAGCTAAATTTAAGGAATACACTCCCGAACAATTAAAAAGGCCATTATTAGCTGCTGTTAATTATGAGGATTTAGAATGCACCCAAGAATTTTTGAAAAGAGGCGCAAGCCCTGATATGTGGATAGAAAGTATGGGATATCGCAACTATTATGTAGGGGGTTATCCTCTAAAAAGTGCCATCAATAGTGATAACACTGCATCTTTAGAAATACTGAAACTTTTGTTGCTTTATAAGGCGGATATGACGCTCAGAGATAAAAACGCTGTAGAATATACCTATAACTCTCCTTTTGAGTCTGCTCTTCATACGGCCATTTTTAGAGCAGCACAAAGCATTGACGCACATAAGCGTTTTGATGAATCTGATTTACGAATTAAAAAACTAAAATTATTACTGGAATATGGTAAAAAGAATAATTTTTTAGAAAAAGCAGATGAAGATTTAATATCTCTCACTCTTGAAAGTGCGATGTTTAAAACTCTTGATCTTGTTAAATTGTTGTTGCAATATGATATCAACGTTACCCGCCGTGATATTCGTTTAGCTAAAGAACTTCAAAGAATATATGAACCCAAAGGGGCTGATCCAAGACTGCATTATTTCCGTGATCAGGTGAATTTATTGGAAAAGACGCGTTGGGCACAAATTCGTAAAGAGGTGCAAAAAGCTAAAGAAATGTTGGAATCTAAACTTAGAGAAATTACAAAATAGTAATACTGCAATTTGGTATATAACTCTATATGAATTTTTAAAAAAGCGCAAGGTTTGTTTTTAAACTTTGCGCTTTTTTATTTGTCAAAAACGGGAAAAATTAATTTTCCGCTTTGAATTGGCTTTTGTCTACGCCGCAAACGGGGCAAACCCAATCGTGTTTGACATCAGCCCATTTTGTGCCGGCAGGGATTCCGTTATCCGGATCGCCGATTGCTTCGTCATAAACATAACCGCAAACTTCACATACATATTTCATAATTAACTCTCCTTATTTTGCTTTAAAAGTTGTTGCGCCGCGCGGGGTTTTGCCGCGTAAAACGCCTTGATAAAAATCATAGGTCAAAGGTTTTCCCTCTTTAATCAAGTTAGCTTCTTCAACTAGACCTATAAACATTGTGTGCGTGCCAAGGTCAATAGTTTTTTCAATCTTGGCTGCCATCCAAAACAAAGTATTATCAAGCACAATAGGCAAACCCTGCGCACTTAGCTTATAAGATACTTTAGCAAATTTATTATAGTTTTTGCCGGTTCTAAAGCCAAAATTACCAATAAAAAGCATATCTGCCCCTTGCGCTACTGCCTGCACGCAAAAAAGGCCGCTCTTTTTAATATAATCGTGGGTAAGGGAATCTTTGTTTAAAGCAATAGCAATTTTAGGCGGCTCAGCCGTTACCTGAAAGACCGAATTTGCTATCATTGCATTAAACTTTTCCCCGTCTTTTGAACCGATAATAAAAAGTCCGTAAGTTAAATCTGCTAAAACTGCGCTATCTATCATAAATTTTTACCGATTTCCTCTGCCATAAAAACGCCTGCATCAAAACATTCTTTTAGTTTTTCTGCCGTCGGCACAAATTTGCTTGTTGTAGGTTCTTTAACAATTTTAACGCCCATACTTTCAACAAATTTTTGCAAATTATTTATTGCAGCAGGACTCCAACCGTAAGAACCAAAAACCATACCTAAAAGATTTGTTTTTTTAAGGCCTTTTAAATAGGTTAAAGTATCACCAAGAGAAGGATACATCTCCTGATTTAATACTGGCGTGCCTACGATTAAAGCCGCGCTGTCTAAAATTTCGCAGGCAACTTCACTTCTGTTTGTGGCACGCAAAGAAAATTCTTTAACTTCTACTCCTTTGCTTGCAAGGCCGTCGGTAATACTTGCTGCCATTTTAGCCGTGCTGCCCCACATTGTATCATAAATAACAAGCGCTTTTTTAGCGGCTTTTTGCTCGGCAAAAGTGGCATATAAATCAACAATTAACTGCGGCTTTTTGCGCCAAATTATGCCGTGGTCCGGACAAATGATTTTAGGTGCAATACCTTTTGCCTTAACTTTAGCAAGAAAAGCTTTAACAATATTGCTGTAAGGCAAAATAATATTTGCATAATATTTTTTTGCTTCGCGATACCAAATTTCCGGCGAAACTTCGTCGTCAAAATGTTTGCTTGAAGCAAAATGCATACCGAAAATATCATTAGAGAAAAGCAGATTTTCGTTCTTCATCAGGCAAATCATACTTTCCGGCCAGTGCAGCATTTTAGAATCCATAAAAACCAAAGTTTCTTTGCCGATATTTACTTCTGCGCCGTCGGCAACGCCCTCTAAATTTGCTATAGAGCCAAAATGCTCCTGCAAAGTTTTAACACCTGTTTGAGAGGCAAGAATTTTGGCCGGTTTAAATGTATCAATAGTTTCACGAATAACGCCGGTGTGGTCCATTTCGGAATGGTTTGAAATAAGAATATCTATCTGTTTATCGCCGATAACACTTTTAATTCTAGCAGCCATTTGTTCAAAAAAGCCGTGTTTGACAGTGTCAACCAAAACAATTTTTTCATCTACGATAAGAAAAGCATTATAAGTTGTTCCCTCGTCGGTAGTATAGCCGTGGAAATCTCTTATATTCCAATCAACCGCGCCAACCCAATATACTTTATCTGTTATTTTTAATGCTTGCATTATTTACTCTCCCACAATCCGTGTAAATTGCAATAAATTCTTGCTTTAACAATTTCTACGCCGGTAGTTAAAAACTCTGCTTGCGGTTTATCGCCCGGTTTAAGATATTTGCGGCCGATTTTACCGTCTTGGGAGAAAACTTCAATAAACTCAATATAATGTTTTTCTTCCATAGGATGTTCTACAGAGCCGACTTTAACAATATAGCCCTTTTCCGTCTTTTCAATAACAGGTATATGCTTTTCGGTAGAGGCTTCCTGAGTATTTGCCGTCATTAACTGCATAGGTTTAGAGCAGCAGATAAGTTCTCCGCCGCCGGCGTGGGCTACTTCCATAACATTACCGCATATAGGGCATTTATATAAATCATTTAATTTCATAGTGTTTTCTCCTTTAATAATTCTTTTGCCGTTTCTAAAACAGATTGATAATCCGGCTCGTCTTCAATATTTTTTACAAATTGTGTATATTGTAAAATACCTTCTTGGTCTATTATAAAAACTGCTCTTGCCAAAAGTTCAAGTTTTTCCAAAAGAACGCCGTATTGTTTGGCAAAATCATTATTTTTATAAGCGGAAAGCGTAATTAAATTTTCAGCATTTTTTGCAAGGCACCATTTTGCCTGTGTAAAAGGCAAATCTTTGCTAACTACAATAATTTTTATTTTACTGCTTAGCAAAGCCGCCTGTGCATTAAAATGCCTTGCCCCAAGAGAGCAAGTTTACGTATCAAGCGAAGGCATTGTTGCTAAAATAACAATGTGTCCCTTATAATGACTAAGGGACACATCATTCATATATATATTAACCAACTTAAAATCAGGCGCTTTTTGGCCTGTTTTAAGTGTCTGGCCTAAAAGGGCAAAATCATGTCCTTTTATTTTAATATCTCCTAACATAACTACCCCCAAGTTATATTTTTGATTATTTTTTACCAATTTTCAGCCAAGAGTTCAAAATAAGCCTTGTCATGTGCGCAAGCAGGGCATTTTTCAGGGGCAGAGTCGCCTTCGTGAACAAAGCCGCAGTTTGCACAAACCCATCTTACTTTTTGATCTTTTTTGAAAACTTTATTATTTAAGATATTATCTCTTAAAGCTTTATATCTTTTGGAATGTTGTTTTTCCGCAACGGCTATATTTAACATAACAGCGGCAATTTCAGGGAAGCCTTCTTCATTTGCAACTTGTGCAAAATCGGGATACATTTCCTGCCATTCATGGTCTTCGCCTGCGGCAGATGCTTTAAGGTTTTCTTCGGTTGTGCCGATAACACCGGCAGGGAAAGCAGCCATAATTTCCAATTCGCCGCCTTCTAAGAATTTAAAAAGTCTTTTTGCGTGTTCTTTTTCTTGGTTTGCTGTTTCTTCAAAAACTTTTGAAATTTGAACATAGCCTTCTTTTTTAGCTTTGCTGGCAAAGAAAGTATATCTGTTTCTTGCTTGGGATTCACCGGCAAAAGCCGTTAAAATATTTTTTTCTGGTTTTGTTCCTTTTAATGATTTCATAAAACATCCTCCATACATTATATAGTATATAAAAAAGATACTGCTTTTTACAAAAAATATTAAAAAGTGTAGGTTTTTCCATATAAAAAACAAAAATAAACCTTTTGGGCTATTGTTTTTAGTTTTATCTTTTTTTAAAATAAATAAACAAGAGTTTGATTTTCTTGCTATTTTAGCGCAAAACTGCTAAAATTTACTTATAAAACATTTTTCTGTTTTTTAGCATATATAAGGTGTTCTGATGGAAAACTTTGATATAAACGAAATTTGGGCAAATCTTCTAATTTTTCTTGAAAATAAACTTAGCAAAGATATTTGTGAAATGTGGATAAAACCAATGAAGCCACTTTCCTTTGATAATGGCGTTTTTAAAATAGAATTGCCTAATGAAGTCTGGCTCCGTAAAATTAAAGAAAGATATGAAACGGAAATTTTACAAGGTTTAAACCAATTAATAAACGAACCTTTAACTTTAGAATACAATGTGCCTGTTTTAGTAAAACCTGCCACACCCAGATTTATAGAGCCGGAAAAGATTAATACTACACCAAAAATAATAAATCCTTTTGAAAGTCATTTAAACTCTTATTTTACTTTTGACGGGTTTATTGAAGGTCCTTCAAACCGTTTTGCTTATAATGCAGCAAGAGCCGTAGCAAAAAAACTTGGCGATAGAGTTAATAATCCTTTTGTTATTTTCAGTGCGCCTGGCCTTGGCAAAACACATCTTTTACACGCTATAGGTAATCAAATTTTACAAGATAATCCTTATGCAAAAGTTTTATATATGTCAGGCGAAGGTTTTGTTTCGGAATTTGTTGAATCTCTGCAAAACAAGAAAGCAGATGCTTTTAGAAAAAAATATCGCAATTTAGATTGCCTTTTACTTGACGATATACAATTTGTAGTAGGTAAAGATAGTTCAGAACAGGAATTTTTCTATACTTTTAACAGTCTTTTTGATAATAGAAAACAAATTGTTTTAACCTCTGACAGAACCCCTAACCAGCTTGGTTTAAGCGAGCGTCTTTCCTCACGCTTACTCAGCGGTTTGGTTACAGAAATCAAAAAGCCCGATCTTGAAACCCGTATAGCTATCTCAAGACAAAAAAGAGATAACAATAATTTTGATATCGGAGATGATGTTATTGCTTTTATCGCAAGCGGTGTTCAGGCAAATATAAGAGAACTTGAAGGCTGTTTATTCAGATTAACCGCTTATTGCAGTATTCACGGGGTTCCTGCTTCTGTTTCTATTGCAAAAGAAGTTTTGGCAGATATTATATCTTCAGAACAAGAAAAATATAGTATCAGTATTAATCAAATTAAAAAAGTAGTTTGTAAATTTTATAAATTAAATATAGAAGATATGAACTCTAAAAAGAAAAGTAATAATATTGCCTGGCCGCGCCAAGTGGCTATGTATATAGCAAGCGAACTTACTACTCTGCCTGTAACTGAAATCGGCAGAGAGTTTAACAGAGATCATACCACTATTTTACATGCTAAACAAAAAGTAAAGGAAGAAATAGAAAATAACCCGTTTTTTGTTCCTGTTATTAATCAGTTGATAAGTGATGTTAAATCTGTTGATAACAATTAACAAAAATAAAAAAAGAATTTTAATGTTAATAATGTTAATAAAATGTGTAAACTTATAAACATAAAAAATAAAAGAGTTGTATAGGTATATCAACATAATTAACACAATTAACATAACATAATAATAAGGATAATAAGTATGAAAATAAATATTACTAAAGAAAATTTTTTGGAAGGAATCCAAATTATTTCAGGAGTATCAGGCAGAACAACCGCCCCAATACTTTATAATTTTCTTATGGAAACATCTTCCGGTAAAGTTAAACTTACCAAAACAGATATGGAAATGGCAACAATACATAATGTTCCGGCAGAAGTTATTGAAGAAGGTTCAATAACAGTTCCTTTAAAAGAATTTTCAGATATTTTAAAAGCTCTTCCTTCCGGTAAAGAAATAACCTTAGAAACTGATGATGAAAATAAACTTCATATTAAAAGCGGCAGAAGCAAATTTTGGGTTATCGGCACTCCTAAGGAAGAATATCCTATTATTCCTTCTATTGAAAAAGAAGAAAGTTTTACTTTAAAATGTAAAGATTTAAAAGATATTATTGAACATACAATTTTTTCTGCTTCTACCCAAGAAACAAGATATGTTTTAAACGGACTTTTCTGGGTTTCAACAGCAGATAAATTTGAAGTTGTCGCTACTGACGGCAGACGTCTTGCTTTAGCAACAAATACACCTTTGCAAGGGGTAAAAGATTTTAAAGTTATTATCCCAAGTAAAATTTTAAATGAAATTGTTAAATTACTTACTCTTAATAAACCGACGGATAATGATTTTATTGATGTAAATGTTTCTAAAAATCAAGTTAGTTTCAGTTTTAAAGATACTATTTTTATTTCAAGATTAATTGAAGGCAACTTCCCCAGTTATGAACAAGTTATACCTACTAAAAAGGAGTTTTCTTTATCTTTAGATGTTGCTGAATTATTATCTTGCACAAAACGCGCCGCACTTTGTGCCGGCGATCTTGGCGGAACGGTTAAATATTCCTTAAGCGAAAATAAAATTAAAATTACTTCCACATCAGTTAAGATGGATTTCTCCGAAGAATTAAAAATTAATTATGATAAAAATGATTTTTCAACTTCTTTTAATCCTGAATATTTAATTGATGTTTTAAAATTAATTTCCGGTAAAGCGGTATTTTCCTTTAATAATGCTTCCCAACCTGTCTTAGTGGAAGAAGAAGGTAAAACACAATATAAATATGTGATAATGCCGGTGCGTGCATGAGTTTAGAAAAAAAAACACCTATAATTTGGCATGGATCAAATGAATTAAAAACTGGTTTTAACCGTTTTAGTTCACAAATAAACAGGCTTGTCTTACTTGAAAATATATGGAATAAGACACTTGGTGCAAAAGCCAAATTTTGGCAACTTTATGCAGTGCAAAAAAACACAATTTTTGTAAAAGTAAAAGTAATTTCGGCCCGTCAGGAACTTTTACTAAACAAAGCAAATATAATAAAAGAATTAAATAAACATTTCCAAAGGGCCTGGATAAAAGAGATTTCTATTTTTAAGGAGTAATAAATGACAACAGAAACAGAATTACAAAAAGATTATGATTCTTCTAAAATTCAGGTTTTAGAAGGTCTTGAAGCAGTGCGCAAACGCCCTGCAATGTATATCGGCTCCACAGGTGCGCCGGGTTTACATCACTTAATTTACGAAGTTGTAGATAACTCAGTTGACGAAATTTTGGCAGGTAATGCCACCCATATTGAAGTAACCATAAAAGAAGATAATGTATGCTCTATTTCAGACGACGGCCGCGGTATTCCCGTTGACCCGATGAAAAATGTTAAAGACCCCAAACTTAAAGGTAAAAGTGCTTTGGAAGTTGTTATGACCGTTCTTCACGCAGGCGGTAAATTTGACAGCGGTGCTTATAAAGTTTCAGGCGGTTTACACGGTGTCGGTGTTTCCTGCGTAAACGCACTTTCAGAATGGCTTGAAGTTGAAGTAAGAAGAGATAATAAAGTCTATTTCCAACAATATAAACGCGGTGTTCCGCAAGATAAAGTTAAAGTTATCGGCGATACAAAAGAACACGGCACAAAGGTCACATTTAAAGCTGATAATCAAATTTTCGGCGAACATATTTTCTCTTATGATACTATTGCAAAAAGACTTAGAGAACTTGCCTTCTTAAATGCCGGTATCAGAATTACTTTAACCGACGAAAGAGAAGAAAATAAATCTCAAGTCTTTTTATATGAAGGCGGTATTTCCCAATTTGTTAAATACTTAAATGATAACAAAAGAAATATCAACCCCGAACCGATTTATATTACAAAAGAAATTGACAGCAATTATATTTCTTTTGCTATTCAATATAATGACGGCTATAGCGAAAATGTTTTTTCCTTCGTAAACAATATTAACACTATTGAAGGCGGCACGCACTTAAGCGGTTTTAGATCTGCTTTAACAAGAATCGTTAATGACTATATCAAAAATAACGGACTCTTGAAAAATAAAGATCTTAATATTACCGGTGACGATATGAGAGAAGGTTTGACAGCAGTTTTATCAGTCAAAATTCCTCATCCGCAATTTGAAGGACAGACAAAAACTAAACTCGGTAACTCCGAAATTGAAGGTATTGTCCGCTCTATAGTCGGTGAAACCCTTTCAACTTTCTTTGAAGAAAACCCCAAAACCGCTAGAGCAATTTGCGAAAAGTGTATTGGTGCTGCCGTTGCTAGAGAAGCAGCTAGAAAAGCAAAAGATTTAACCCGCAGAAAAGGCGCTCTTGAAAGCGGCGGTTTACCAGGTAAACTTGCCGATTGTCAGGAAAAAAATCCTGAGAGATGCGAACTTTTTATCGTAGAAGGTGAATCAGCCGGCGGTTCAGCAAAACAAGGCAGAGATAGAGTCTTTCAGGCCATCTTACCGTTAAGAGGTAAAATCTTAAATGTTGAAAAAGCCCAACTCGTTAAAATTTTATCTAACGAAGAAATCAGAACTTTAATTTCCGCCGTAGGCACAGGTGTCGGTGATGGGGAAGGCGGTTTTGATATTTCAAAACTCCGCTATCACAAAATTGTTTTGATGGCTGATGCTGATGTGGACGGGCAACATATTACAACCTTGCTTTTAACATTCTTCTACAGGCAGTTAAAACCACTTATTGAAAACGGTAATATTTATATCGCTCAACCGCCTTTATATAAAGTTAAAAAAGGCAAAGCAGAAGAATATATGCAAACAGAAGAACAAATGCAAGCCTGGCTCTTTAAGGAAGCGCTTTCTTCCGTTAAAGCAAAAACTAAAGACGGCAAAGAACTTTCCACCGAAGAACTTACAAACTTGCTTACAATTTTAAAAGAAGCCCAAGAAGCAACCTTCAAGCTTGAACTTAAATCTTTAGGTATTAAAGAGTTTTACGAATTTAAAGCACAAGGCCAGTTACCGCTTTACAGAATCCCGCTTGAAAGCGGCGGCTATAAATATTTCTATAGCGAGCAAGATTATAAAGATTATGAAGCAAATTATGTAAACGAAAAGAGAGAAGAATTTCTTGCTGCCGGCACACCGGAAGAAGAAATTGACGAAGAAATGATTAAACCCGATTATCAAAGTCTTAGGGAATTTGGCAAACTTTTAGCAATAGATACAAAACTTGCACCGTTAGGTTATACAATGCAGCAATTCCCGCTGATTACCGATGAAAAGAAAAGAATAAATCCGCTTTTCACTGTTAATGACGGTAAAAAAGATATCTTGGTCTATAGCTTACAAGAATTCTTAAAAACCGTTAAAGATGCCGGCGCACAAGGTGCAACCATACAGCGCTACAAAGGTCTTGGTGAAATGAACCCCGAACAACTTTGGGAAACCACTATGGACCCATCTAAACGCAAACTTTTACGCGTGTCTATTCAAGACGGTGCTGATGTTGAAAAAGTTTTCACAATGCTTATGGGCGATAAAGTTGAACCGAGAAGGGCCTTTATTGAATCCCACGCCTTAGAAGTAAGGAACTTAGATATTTAGTATATAAGAGGAATTTATGGAAGAACAAAAAACAACTGATTTATTTGGCAATATTAAAGAAAGAGATATCGGCACGGAGATGAAAAACTCCTATATAGATTATGCTATGAGTGTTATTATCGGCCGTGCTTTGCCTGATGTGCGCGACGGCTTAAAGCCCGTTCATAGAAGAATCTTATATGCTATGCAGGAAATGGGTTTAAAATACAATAAACCCTTCAAGAAATCTGCCCGTGTGGTCGGTGATGTGCTCGGTAAATATCACCCGCACGGCGATTCTTCAGTTTATGACGCTCTTGTTCGTATGGCACAGACTTTCTCTATGAGAAACACCCTTGTCAACGGACAGGGAAACTTCGGCTCTATTGACGGCGATAGCCCGGCTGCTATGCGTTATACCGAAGTCCGCCTTCAAGCAATAGCTGATGAACTTCTTAACGATTTAGATAAAGATACCGTTAAATTTGTTCCTAACTACGACGGCTCTTTGCAAGAACCGGCAGTTTTACCCGCAAAAATCCCGCAACTTTTAGTTAACGGCTCAAGCGGTATCGCAGTAGGTATGGCCACAAATATTCCAACCCACAATTTAGCCGAAGTCTGCAATGGTATTATTGCTTTAATTAAAAATCCGGCAATTACCACAAAAGAAATGATGCAAATTGTTAAAGGGCCAGATTTCCCGACGGGTGGTATTATCCGCGGAACAAAAGGTATTTATGATTACTTTGAAACAGGCCGCGGTTCTGTGCGTATCCAAGCCAAAGCCGAAATTGAGGAAATGAAAGGCGGCAGGGAAGCAATTATCGTTACAGAAATTCCTTACCAAGTCAATAAAACATCCTTAATTGAAACTATTGCCGGCCTTGTTAAAGATAAAAAAATTACCGAAATTTCCGACATCCGCGACGAATCCGACAGACGCGGTATGCGCCTTGTTATTGAGTTAAAACGCGACGCAACCGGCCAAGTTGTTTTAAACCAATTATTTAAGCATACGCAACTGCAAACTTCCTTTGGTGTCAATATGCTTGCTATCGTTGATGGTAAACCGCGCATTTTAAGTCTTAAAGAAGTTATGCGCCAATATGTCCACCATCGCCAAGAAGTTATCACCAACAGAACACGCTTTGACTTAAATAAAGCTTTAAAACGCGCCCATATTTTAGACGGCTTACTTGTGGCTATTGCCAATATGGACGAAGTTGTGGCAATTATCCGCGGTTCTAAAGATGCACCTGCTGCAAAAGTTGCTTTAATGGAACGCTTTAAATTAAGCGAAGTCCAAACCCAAGCAATTTTGGATATGCGCTTACATCAATTAACCCAACTTTCAGCAATTGCTATTGAGCAAGAACAAAAAGACCTTGCCCAAGCAATTAAAGATTTACAAGATATTTTGGCTAACCCGCAAAGAATTTTAGATATCATTGTTGAAGAATTAACCGAAATTATCAACAAATACGGCGACGAAAGAAAAACCGAAATTGCAAATGAACTCACCGACTTCTCTATTGAAGATTTAATTGAAGAAGAAGATGTGGTTATTACCTTATCAAACGACGGTTATGCAAAACGCATACCGCTTGATACTTATAAATCACAAAACCGCGGCGGCAAAGGCATTATCGGCGGAAGAACAAAAGAAGAAGACTTTATTGAACATCTCTTTGTAACCTCCAGCCATTCCACAATCTTAATGTTTACAACCCGCGGCAGAGTGTTTGCCTTAAAGGCCTTTGAAATACCGGAAGGCAACCGCCAAAGCAAAGGTAAAGCAATAGTTAACCTCTTGCAGATTTCAGGCGAAGAAAAGGTTACATCCGCCGTTGCATTTAGAAACTTTGACCCACAAAACAGCGGCGAAACTTACCTAACTATGTGCACCCGTATGGGCACAATTAAGAGAGTTGAGTTAAGCGAGTTTGCCCACATCAGAAGAACAGGTATTATTGCAATCGGCCTAGAAGAAGGCGATATCTTAATATCCGTCCAAGAAACCCACGGCAACAGCGATATTTTGATTGCTACCAAACAAGGTAAATCAATAAGATTTGACGAAAATCAAGTCCGCGCTATGGGTAGAACGGCAAAAGGTGTCCGAGGTATCCGCCTCGCACAAGGCGACTCTGTTGTCGGTATGGAACAAGCACCTAGAGAAGGCGCCCAACCTGATGTATTATCTGTCTGCGAAAACGGATATGGCAAACGCACAGAGTTTAGCGAATACCGCACACAAAACCGCGGTGGCAGTGGTGTTATCACAATTAAAACCTCTGCCAGAAACGGCCAAGTGGTAGGTATTAAACTTGTTGACGAATCTAAAGATTTAATGGTCATTACCGAAAAAGGTATGGCTATCAGAATCAGATGCGAACAAATCCGCTCCGTCGGCAGAAACGCACAAGGCGTGCGCCTTGTCAAACTTGACGAAGCAGATAAAATCGCCCGTGTTGCCCCTGTTGTCAAAGAAGAAGCAGAGCAGCAGGAAGAAACTTTAGCAAAATAGTTTGCTAAAGTTCTTCAAAAAAAGTTAGGTTTTTTGACCTAGTTGTTTAAGTAAAAAAAGAACCCCGCACTTTAAAAAGGTGTGGGGACTTGCTTCTGCTGAAACATACAAAGCCTTGACAAAACAACAAAAAACCTTTATACTATATATTGCAGGTGGTTCGCTTCCCTCTACTGGGTTTAACGACACCTGCTTTTTATACTCTGACAATGCCTTTCTTTTTAGGATCTTTTTTGAAAACTTGTTTTAATAATGTTTTGTCTAGGTTATCAAAAGCTGATTTTACAAGAAAATGAGTATTATTCGGTATAGGATGTTCATTTCTTAATAAACTAAAGGCGACAATATCTGCTATTTGAATAAAATAAGAAGATTTAGATGTTTTAAAAAGAGGATCTTCAATAATACGATCAATTTTATTGTCTATTTGAACATTTTCAGAAAATTGAGACCATACGGGATTTGCTTTTTTCATTTTTCTAATCATTGCTACAAGTTTGTTTTCATTTCCTTCATCACAAATCAATATTCCATAAGCAGATCGATATTTTAGCGTATTATTAATTCTAGTTACAATATATTCGAAAAGAGTTTCATGAAATAACTTGTTAGAGGTGATTCCGTTTATTAATTGTATTCCTTGAAATGTTTCTATTGTTTTTAAAAAACTATTAAATACTGCTGCTCTAAAATCTTTATCTCTATTAGCACTAGGTGAACCTTTTCCTGCAATAAATTCGGTAGAGTGTATTTCTTTGGAAGTATCTATACCGTGTTTTTTATATAAGTCTTGCCGCCAAGAATGTATTTGTTGAAAAATATTATTCCATTTATCTATTGGGACAAAAACAGCGGAATATGCGTAATGTGTTTGATCATAGGATTCATCAACATATATTAAGTATACATTAGAAAAATTTATGTTTTGTATCATATTTGATTATTATATTACTTTTTAAGGGAAAAATAAATGCTACTGGTAATAAAGTTATTTAAGCAAAATAATTCCTCTCTTTTGTTTTAATTAAAATTTCCTCAAAAATCCTCGCAAAATTATTTATTATAAAATTATTGTAAAATAAATTTTCTTGCTCAAAAACCCTTAAATAGTTATAATAAAAATATCTTGTTTTCGTTATAAATTATAAAAAAAGGAATAAAAATATGGAAAAAACTGATATTGTTTTTAGACATAAACTAGACAAATCCACTTTGCGTAAAATTTTTTGGTTTAGAATAGGAATATTTTTTATTTTGCTCCCTTGGTTTTTATACTTTTTTGGGATACTTTTAGAATTTGTTTTTGGAGTAAATGTAGAAGGCATTGTAAAAACTTTTGCGAATATTTTAGGCGAAAAAGGAAGTATAGTAATGATGGTTTTGTTTGCTATGTATACTTTTTCCGGTTTGGGGTTAATTCCTTTTCTTTGGCTTTTATCAAGGTATAAATTTTATCTTACAAATAAAACATTAGAAATGATGAGTGAAGAGTATAAGTGGGAATATGTTTTTTCGGTCCGTTCTTTTGACAATCCTGAAAGCGCAAAAGAAGATTGAAGAATTAGAGAATTACAAGAGTTTAATCTTTATGGAAATATACCGGATGCTTCTTTTTGCGAAGTTCTTATAGGAAATATTTATAAAAGAAATTTTTGTTTAGATAGAATTTTTTTATACTCAAACGATCTTAATAATCTTTCTACTCAAAATGTTGATATTAAAGGAGTATCTCCCGTTCCTGTTCCGCAAACTCCCAAGAGTTTTTTTGAAGGTTTTATATTGAACATTCCGGCGATAAAAGAGATTAAAAATACTATTGTAATAAAACCAAAAAAATTTACTTTCAGTAAAATTAAAAATCTTCAGAAAATAGAAATGGATACCCAAGGTTTATTTGAAATTTATACAAATAGTCCGCAAACTTTAGAACAAGATTTACCGCAAGAGTTTATTTCTGCTTTAATTGATTATGCTAAAAATATTGATAAAAAGATAACACTTCTAATTACGCCTTTAGGCGTTTTGGCTATAAAAAAACATACTTCTTGGACGGGTATTTTTAGCCCTGTAATTTTTAGAACAATTAAAACACAAGTTATAAAAGAATGGCAAAAACACGAAAACTTTATCAATTTGCTGGAACTTTTTAATCTTTTAGAAAAAGAAAAATAAAGTTTTTCTCTATATAACCTAGTTGTTTAAGTAAAAAAAGAACCACGCACTTTTATTTAAAAGTGCGGGGACTTTTAAAAAGAATTGCTGAACTTTATGGAAGTTGAAAGCAAGTTTCCTCATTTATATTATTGCAATAACTGGAGGGAACTCCGCCAAGATTTTTACAAATAGAAATATACTTAAGGTCGGCGCCGTTTTCTACATGACAAAAAAATTTATTAGGACCATAATAATAGGCTAAAGTATACAAAAGCTTATTGTTTGACACTCTAAAAGCGTGAGGGTTGCCGCTGCTTCCAAAACCTATTTGAAATAAGCCAGTTTGATGATATCGGTTTGTATTAGAGCCAACTATATTAGTGTTAATTTTTTCTCCGGGTAAAGTAATATCTAATTCTTCTAAGGAAGATGGCGTTTTATTACCGTTGGCAAGTTTATATACATCTATAGCGTCTTTTAGATTTTTTAATAAAGTAAAAGCCTCTGCCGCGCGGGAACGCTCTACTGCTGTTAAATATTTAGGCACGGCGATAGCCGCCAAAATACCGATAATTAAAACGACAACTAACAATTCAATTAAAGTAAAACCTTGTTTTGATTTTTTCATTTTATCTCTCCTATTTCTTTGATAATTCAATTTTATTTTTTTTTTTTTGATTTTCAAGTCCGGCCAAGTTTTCAGACGGGAAAATCTACAAATGCTTTTCTTTGTTAATAAACCCGCTTAGAAAAAAGTAAAATATAAGAAAGGTCAAAAAAGGTCAAAAAAGCAAAATGCAGTTTATAGCAAAAGTTAATAATAATACTTGGACTCTTGACGAAGACGAAGCACGCCATTTAAAAGTCGTCCGCTTTAAAGTTGGCGATACTATCAATTTATTTGACGGCAAGGGCGGGCTTTGGCTTGGCAAAATTGAAACTCTTACAGATAAATCAGCAAGCGGAACAATTTTAAAAACCTTAAAACCTTTTAAACCGAAAAGAAAAATAACTTTATGTTTTTCCGTCATTTCACGCCCCGCAACAGAAGAACTTTTAAACCTTTGCACGCAAGCAGGAGCTTTTGCTTTAAAGCCGATAATTTCCGCAAGGTGCGAAAAAGATTTAATTAAAAAATGGCAAACCAAGCAGGAACGCTGGGGCCAAATTATTTTATCTGCCGCAAAACAATGCCACACCCCTTTTTTGCCAACTTTGCTTGAGCCGCAAAATTTTTCTGATGCCGTGCAAAATCTAAAAACAAAAGCGCTTATTTGCTATGAAGACGAGCACACTTTACCGCTACTTTCCGCCGTGCAAAAACTCAATGCCGAAGAGTTAACAATTTTTATTGGTCCTGAAGGGGGATATGAAATTTCGGAAATTGAACTGGCCAGAAAAAATAATATACTTTCCGTAAGTCTTGGCGATTTTATTTTACGCGCGCAAAGTGCCGCTTTTGCTGCCGTCTGGGGTGCCATGCAATGAAAGTTTTTATTAAAACTTACGGCTGCCGCGTAAACCAAGTGGAAAGCGAGGCCGTCTTAGAAGAATTTTTAGCCCAAGGCCACACTCTAACCCAAGATTTTAAAGAAGCAAATTTATGTTTTATAAATACCTGCTCTGTCACCGCCAATGCCGATAAAGAGGCCGAAAAATTTTTGCGTATCCTTTTAAAACAAAACCCTACCGCACAAATTATTGTTAGCGGCTGTTTTGCAAGAGTTAAAAAAGATTATCTTTTAACAAAATACCCCACTTTAAAAATTTATTTTAAGGAAGATTTATCTAAAGCCCTTTTTAATAAAGAAATTGATTGGTCCGTCAAAGAACACAGCGGGCATAGTCGCGCTTTTATCAAAATTCAAGACGGGTGCGACTGCTTTTGTTCCTATTGCATTGTGCCTTATACCCGCCCGATAAAAACATCAAAACCAAAACAAATTGTTCTTAGCGAAATTAACAATTTGCTTGCAAACGGATATAGCGAAATTGTTTTAACAGGCATAAATATCGGCAATTATTCCTGCCCGCAAACAAAAGCAAATCTGGCTGATTTATGTGCGGAAATTTTTGCTTTAGAAGGAAAATTCAGAGTGCGTTTTTCGTCTATAGAAATTAATACAATTACAGATGCTTTAATTGAAGTTTTAAGCAAAGCGGGGCAAAAATTTTGCTCTTATCTGCATTTGCCGCTTCAAAACGGCACAACTAAAGTTTTAAAGGAAATGCGCCGCCATTACACCGCCGAAGAATTTTTAGCGCGGCTAAATTATATCCGCACAAAAATAAAAAATTTATTTGTTTATACAGATATTATTGCCGGCTTTCCGACTGAAACCGAAGAAGATTTTAAACAAAGTGCCGCATTTTTAAAACAGGCAAAATTTGCCGGACTTCATGTTTTTAGTTATAGCGCGCGCGAGGGCACGCCAGCCGCAAAAATGCCGCAACTTGCCCCGCAAACAATTAAAGAGCGCAGTTTAATTTTACATCAACTTGATAAAGAACTTCGCGCCACGGCCGCACAAACTTTAAAAGGGCAAATTTTGCAAGTTATCGGCGAAGATTTTCAAGATTCATATTTACGCGCAACAGCTTCAAACTTCCAAAGAGTTTTAATCAAAACTACCGAAAAAAAACCGCAAGGGCTTTTCAATGTCCGCGTAGAAAAAATAATCGGTGACGAAATTTTTTGTTCTACTTTAGCAAATAAAAACTAACCGCAAATTCTCGCTGAAAAATCGCAAAAAAAGAACAAATTTGTAGAAAGTGTGGCATAAAAAACACTTTTTCAAAGAAAAAGATAACGCTCTTTTGTATGACGAAGCGCCAAAAGCAGTTGCTTATTTTTTTTTTTTTGCTAAACTACTTTTATAATTTTAATCAAAAAAGAGGTGTTTTTATGAAAAATCGCGCATTTACATTAATAGAGTTATTAGTTGTTGTTTTAATAATCGGTATCTTAGCTGCAATAGCAGTTCCTCAATATCAAAAAGCTGTTTTGAAAAGCCGTTTACACACAGGAGTTCAACTTGTTGCAAGTTTATATCAAGCCCAGCAAGCATACTATCTTGCACACGGGGAATTTGCAAAAGATGTTGACGCTCTTGATATATCAATTCCGATAGACGATTCTTGCACTAAAGAACAAGACGAAAATTATTCCAGATATAAATGTTCTTTTGGCACTATTGGCTTATCTGACGGATATACAGATGTTCAATTTAAAGACCCAAACAATGTAATTGCTTATACTTATTTCGTTCAAGACAATTCTGCATTGGAAGCAGAGCAAGGTTCAAAATATTGTTTTGCTTGGTATACTTCGGATGCAGCTCAAGAAGTTTGCAAATCTCTTGGTGGGGAAGAAGACGAGGGTAATAATGCATGGGTTCGCTATAAACTCCCGTAATTTATTCAATATTTATATTATGCCTGTGCGGGTTTTTGAGTGTTTTCTTGCTGTAATCTAAACACGCCGATTAAATGTTGGCTTGCCATATAAAATTTATAAAAAAGATTGTTTTTATCACGCAGAGAATCTTCTTTTTCCGTATAGGTAAAAAGACCTTCTTTACCGATTAAAAAGAGTGTTATTTTGCCAATTTCGCTAGGCAAGGGCAAAGAATCTTGTTTTTGCATATTTTTTGGCAGAGTTGCGCTTCTTTTAAAAATTCAAAAGCAGCATTTTTAATTTCTTTACTGTTATTGCCTATAAAACCGCCAATACCGCTTTTGCTGTTATTTTCAAAATACATACTTGCATTACCAAGGTATGAAGCGGCAATAAAAACTTTTTTAGGTTTTTGGTAATGGTCTAACATACAAAATTCTTTACCGCAAACGCTTGCAAGCGGTGTTTCCTGATTATCTTTGTTTTTAAAATTATTTGAGTCAAGCCAAAAGGCGCGCATATTTTCAAATGCAGAAGTCATCTTTCCCCCTATTTTTATTCTAAAAATCTATCTTTTTTATGATATTTAATTAAAGAAAAAGTGTCAATACGATAAAAATAAATATTAGTATAATATATTAAAGGCAACATCATATAGGAGAAATAAAATGTCCATACCTCAATATCAAGATTTTATGCGTCCAGCATTAAATGCATTAAAAGATGGAAAAGAAAAACATATAAAAGAAATTGAAAAAATAGTTTTCCCAATATTTAATATTTCAGATGAGGAGTGTGCAAAACTTCTTCCTTGTGGTAGTGAGCCAATAGTAAGAAATAGAATGAGATGGGCTTTATACTATATGTATCGTGCAGGGTTGGTTACTAAAGTTCGTGCTATATATAAGATAACAAAGTTAGGACAAGAAGCATTGTCTTCCGGAAAGAAAATAAATGTTGCCTTTTTGGAACAATTTTCTAGTTTTCAAGAATTTAAAAATGTTTCTCATACAGAAGATAAAAGTAAAAATGCGACTGTTTCAGAGGAAAAAGAAATTGACCCTGCAACTCGTATCAATAATGCTATTGAGGAATTTAACAATAAAACAAAACAAGAATTATTAGAACAATTAAAAAATGTTGACCCTATTTATTTTGAAAGAATTTGTTTGGATTTAATGAAAGCTATGGGGTATGGGGAAAAAGTTTCTTTGACACCAAAAAGTCATGATGGCGGCATTGATGGAATAATTAATGAAGATGCTTTAGGCCTTGATAAAATTTATTTACAAGCGAAAAGATATTCAGATAATAAAGTTAACGAAAAAGAAATCCAAAATTTTATTGGAGCTTTAAGCATTTCTCCTGTTACTAAAGGTGTTTTTATTACCACAAGTTATTTTTCGGAAAGAGCAAAAGAAAAAGCTTTTCGTGTTCTTGGAAAGACTATCAAACTAATTGATGGTAATGAAATGGTAAAACTGATGTTAGATTATAATATTGGCGTAAGGGTAAAAGAAACTTATCAAATAAAAGAGATAGACGAAAACTATTTTTCCGAAGAAGAGTAAAAAATTATATTTTTTTAAATATTTCTTCTGTGTTGCTATAAATATAACGCTCTGCACTTTTAAATATTAGGTCATTCCAGTAAGTTATTTGTTTTTCTTCTGTGATTGTAGCAATATCTTTTTCTGTTTTATATAGGCATATTTTTGTATATAAAACGCCTAATTTAGGAGATAGCGGAAGAAAAATTTCATACCCATCAGGTATTGTCTTTGGCGATATTATGCTAGAAAAAGGATTAACAGCAGGATTATCCGATGTTATAAACGGAATATTAGATAAATTGTTAATAAGAATGAGTTTGTATTTAGAATTAATTAAATTTTGTGTTATATTTAAAGAGCAAAAATGGATATATAAAAACATAACATTATTAATATCAAATTTTTTATTAGATAATACTGTTAACTCCTTTTGTATATAACCTAAATCAGAAAAG
>JAZKZM010000288.1:0-1589 GCA_045612685.1 Elusimicrobiaceae bacterium | reverse complement strand
GGGTTTTCCTATAATAATTTCAGCACCATCAGGCTGTGGAAAAACAACTATCGTTGCTGAATTGTTAAAGCAAAATAAGGATATAAAACGCGTTATCACCGCCACAACGCGCACTCCGCGTAAAGGCGAAAGGGATGGCCGCGATTATATTTTTTGGTCTTTAAAAAAGTTTCAAAACGCCATTAAACAAAATAAAATGGCGGAGTGGGCCAAAGTCCACGTGAACTATTACGGCGTGCCAAAAAGTTCTTTGGATACTTTACTTAAAAAAGGGCTTTGCCCGATACTCGTTATTGATGTGCAAGGCGCAAAAACCATAAAAAAATTATATAAACAAAGCGTTTCAATTTTTATTGCACCGCCAAGTTTAAAAGAACTTAAAAAAAGAATCTTAGCCCGCAACGACGGCACACAGGATATTGAAATCCGTTTAAAGACAGCTGAAAAGGAAATGAAACAAATTAAGCATTATGATTACCTTGTAATCAATGATAAATTTGAAACAGCTTTAAAACAATGCTCGGCAATTATTACGGCAGAAAAGCTAAAAGTAAATAGGAGATAAAAAATGGCAACACAAGATAATGATTTTGAAAGCAAACTCGTTGACTATAGCGGCGATAAATATAGCATAGTCGTTCTTGCTTCTATGTGGACTAAAGTTCTCAAAAGAAAACAAGAATATAAAAACCTCGCAGATGCCGCTATCATCAAAATTGCTCTTGATGATATTTTGAGCGGTAAAGTAACCAAAGAACAGGTTATCTCTGGTTCAACCCAAGCACGCGCACAGCAAAAGAAAGAAGAAGAAGAAGCCAGAAAAGAAGCTGAACGCAAAGCAAAAGAACCCCTTAAATTATAATGAGTAGGGAACTTGAAAACCTTGCAAAAGATTTAAGAAAATTCCTCGCCAGCGCAGATGAGGAAGATTTTATATTAAAAGCAGCCCCAAAACCAAAAAGGGCTGCTTTTGTTTCTGTTAAAACAGCTAAGGCTAAGGCCGAAGTTCCCGCGCAAATGCAAGCCGCAAATGTAAAAACAACTGCCGCTTTAACAAAAGAACAAGAACTTACCGACCTTGCAAATAAAATTTGCAATTGCAAAAACTGCCCGCTTGGCTTAACACGCATTAAAGCCGTGCCGGGTGAGGGCAATATAAATGCAAGAATTATGTTTATCGGCGAAGGCCCGGGCTTTGATGAAGACCGCCAAGGCCGCCCGTTTGTCGGCCGGGCAGGCCAACTTTTAGATAAAATTATTGCCGCTATGGGTTTTAAGAGGGAAGAAGTTTTTATTGCCAATATGGTTAAATGCCACCCTATGATTGACCCAGCAAACCCGGATAAACACGGCAATGACCGCCCGCCAACTATGGATGAAATTGCGCGCTGCCGCAAATTTGTGGAAAAGCAAATAGCCCTTGTTAATCCGGAATATGTTGTTGCGCTCGGCGGTGTTGCGGCAAAAAGTTTAATTAACGAACACTCCCCTCTTTCTGCTTTACGCGGCAGATTGTTTGATTTAAGATTAGATTATTACACCTTAAAAAGTCCAATAAAAATACTTGCCACCTATCACCCGGCCGCACT
>JAZKZM010000287.1:0-4175 GCA_045612685.1 Elusimicrobiaceae bacterium | reverse complement strand
CATTTAAAGTAAGATTTATATTATTTACTTTATTATTTGTTATGTTTTTATCATATTCTTTAGCTTCTTTGGCACTCAAAACGCGCTCTCCGGGGGCCAAAAGAGCGGAAACGCTATCTTTTTTAGTGCTACTATATCCATGCACTAAGCCGGCGGAAACATAACCACCATGTGCATATTCAACTTTGGCTTCTTTGCCGGCTTTAGCTTTCATTATACCCATAGTGGCTAAAACTGCACCGGACGCCGCAGCAGCCAAAATCGGGCCAATCACAGGTATTCCGGCCTGACTCTCGCCCGCCGCCGTTGCCCATGCGACAATGTTTTTTACAATAGTTGAAATACTGTTTGTAAAAACATTGTGTGCCATGCTTTTAAAAGCGTTATAAGTGGCTTCCCGTAAAGCCTCTTGCCCTTCAGTTGCTGCTTCAAACATAGAAGTAAAAGCATTGGTTAAACCGCCTTCCAAATTTTGTTTCATACTATTTCGCCATTCAGCCTGAATGTTTGCAAGCTCTTGCTCTTTTTCTTTTATATGCTGATAATAACGATCTTGCATAACAGTTAGTTGATCATTCGTTCTTTGAGCATATTCGATTCTCAAATCGTGCTTTTGTTGCTCAAATTCATTATCTATAGCTAATTGCTGATCTCTTATCCATTGTAATTGCGCTGGATCATCACTAGCTACCCCCATCATTTGTTCTAGTGCTTTTTTTTGTTCCATGTATCTTTGTTCTATCTCTAAAGATTTTGCCTCAAAATCCTCTTTAATTTTAAGGGCTTGTGCACTAGCCAAATCCATCGATTTTGTATCAAAAACTTGGCCCTGAAACATGTCTTCTAAATTAACAGTAATGGCCGGCTCCACCGGCATTTTTACACCGCCGGTTTGATCTATACCAGCTTGCAAATCGTCAACCCATTTTTGCGTAATTGTCGTTGCATTTTGCGCATTTATAGTATTTTTAAAACTATCTTCCATTTCTTTATCTAGGCCGTCTAATTTACTGCTAAAATCATCTATACCAGCGCCAAGACTTTTATACATCTTTTCATAAGCCACAATATTATTTTCCGCGGTATGGCCCATGTCTAGCATATTTTTTAACATACTAGCATTATTAGTTATTTTAGCTATTAAACCACCAAAACCAGCAATGCCAACTTTCATAAATTGCACGGCTTCCATTAGGCCTTTGAAAACAAAAAATATACCCTTAGCTCCGGCTGCAATATCTTGTAAAATAGCGGGCAAAACATTTAAACTTTTGCCCAAAATATTAGTAATTTGGCCGGAAACTTTTATATTATTGGTAGCTTCTTTTGATAAGCCTAAAACCCGCTGCATACCTAACGCAATGCTTTTGATATATGCTACAAAAGGCAGATTTAAGACTTTGCCTAAATTTTCTTTTATATCGCCAATAATATTTTTCACCTGTTTTATAGCGCCCTCCGGTGTGTTGGCCAACGCCTCGGAAAAGCCGGCATATTGTTTTTGTGTTTTGCTAACTATTAATGCCAGTTTTTCAGTTGTAGTTGCCGTTTTTAGCGATTTTTTTTCTGCGTCCGACAAATACACACCATAAGCCTTCAGAGCCTTATCTGACCCGCTAGCGGCTCTTAAAAGCGCACTCATGGCTTCTTTTGCGTCTCCACCCGTGGCGGCGGCCATATCCATTGCCGCTTTAGTCAATTCTTTAGCCTTAGTACTATTTTTTGTATATTGCGTGGCCATATTCGCTAATTGTAATATGTTTTCATCGCCCAAAGTTGTTACATTTTGTAATTCACCGGCCCATTCTTTCCAATCATTAATATTGCCTTTTATATTCAGCCGGGAAAGTGTATTTTGTAAAGTTCCTTCGGCTTGCGCCTGCTTTTCAGCCGCCTGAATCCAGCCATAAACTTCACCCACTACTAATTTAATATCATTTTTAACGGTGCCCAAAGCCTGCCTAATTTGATTAAAATTAAAGGCTTTAGATAAAGTATTGCCACTATTGGCTAAATTGGTGGCGTCTTTCGCGGCGGCCCGCAAACTTTGTTGTAGTTTTTTTGTCTCATTGGCCGCGGCTTTTCCCGCATTGGTAGCACCATTTAAAGATTCTTTATAAGCCTTTGATTCTTTTGTGGAAATTCCCAATGCTTTATTTAAATTATAAAGCATGTGATTTATTCCCTGCAACGGCCCTAAAAGTTTACCTATATCTTTATAACCTTCGGTAACACCTTCGGTTTTTATTAAAAGTGTAGTGCTCGCTTGTGCCATAATTCCCGGCCCTCCATCAAAAATAATATATATTTTTTGATCTTATGTCAAATATTTTTCAGCTTCTCGCACCGCCGCCACAAAAGAATAACTACTTCTTTGCAAATCTAAATCATTGCGCACTTCAAAAAAATCTATTAAATCACGTAACCACGGAAAACTATTAACTTTTTCCAATGGGCAAAATGGCAATGTAAATTTATATTTTGTTATAGATTTTTTATCTTTTGTAATAATTTCAGGAAAGAAACCATAAAAATTTTCTTTTAGTTTACTTTTACAGCCAAATTCGGTGTGTTTATGGGAAGTATCAAAAACAGCGGCGATTATTTTTTTTTAATTTCACTAAAACCAAAAGTTTCTGAATACAAATCCATGCTTACATGAGCTAAAAAATACGCTAAATCGCCCGGAATATCAGCTTCCAAATTAATCTGTTCCGCACTATCATTAGATTTTACATCTAATATGTAAGGCTTTAATAACTCAATTCTTTTTAACATTGTAGCACAATCAGGAAGGTTTGCCAATGCTTTTGCTTTACTATCATCATCGGCAATCCCGGCAATATTGCCAAACTCGCCGCGCCAATAATCTACAAAGGCCTGACAATTAGCCAAAGATGGTTTTTGTAATAATACTTCATATTTGTTGCTAGCAAATGTAATTTGTTGGTTTACTTGCATTTTTTACCTCTCTTTTAATGTGTGTTTAGTTCCAATAAAAGCCATTATTAGAATCATGGTCAGCAACGCATTGAAACTCAAAATCACCTGATGCAGCGGAATCAGCGGCTAACTCGTAGGCCGGTTTTGCTGTTATTCGTGCATCATTACAAGTGATTTTAATCACATTATTTATGCGATCATATACTTTAATGGTCATGTTAGCACTAGCGGCTATGAGTGGCGCCTTTTCATCTAAATACATAGTTACGGAACCAGTAATGCCATTATTCGCGCTGATTATTTCACTTGGCAAAGAGGAATTAGCTGTTAAATCGCCGAAACTTAGACCAGTTTCCAGTGAAATTTCCATCGATTGTGCGGAAACATCGAAATTAGCATAAGTTTCTAATACAACTTTCCAATCCGCCGGAGAAACCACCGTATCACTTTCTAAAGATAGATCAGGATCAGTGGTGAAATAAATTTTATCAATTACTGAATCATCTTCAATCACATCATTTACCCCAATGGTGATTTGTGGAATGTCATATTCGCCGAAACCAATAGCAGTGATTTGCGAAGTGCCTAAGGAATTATTCTGATTATCATATAATTTAACATATAATCCCGTGGGTTTATAAGAAGGCAAATTCAGACCCATCATCTGATAAGAACTGAAGAAAATACCATCTAACGCAATTTGCACCGATGAAGCACCTTCGGGCCAAACTGTATTCACACCGGCCATAAAACCATTAAATTGCCATTTTGACGCAGCTACCCCGGAAAATGTAATTGTACATAAATCACTGGCACTAAAAGAATAAGCAACACTTTGCACAATACAACCATTTAAGACTTCACATAAAAGCCCATCGCGATCAAACCGTGTAATTTGTAATGACCGGCCGCAAATTGAATTATCAGCTAATTTGCCGTTGCTTTCTCTACCCGCCGCCCAAAAAAGAGCACCCAAACCAGTAGTAGAAGCGGCGCCACCCCAACTAGTAACTACTTGAATTTCCCAAGATATTTCACTTTGTGAACCTAAAAATGAAGCGCTTTGTCCTCGATTCATTCTTAATTCAGTATTATCTATCATTTCGCGGTTTAACGCGCCAATTGATACACTTTGTGCCGACATCAAATAATCAAAAGAAGTGCATCGATTAAAGACACTTTCTTTTGAAATTATTACTGCACCGGGGCCATATTTCTTTGCGCAACTCATG
>JAZKZM010000286.1:0-1847 GCA_045612685.1 Elusimicrobiaceae bacterium | reverse complement strand
AGAATAGATAAGATAACTATGGATGAGTTAGAAGAAATTTCCGAACAAATTGATATCTTATCGTCAGAAAAACCTTTATTTGTTTTTTATGGAACCGGCTTTAAGAGAACACTAAAACCGTCATTTTTGAATAAAGAAAACTTTTTTGTTTTTGATTTTTCAAAATCATCAGATTTTAAGAAAGATTTTGCAAAAAAAATAAAATTATTTTCCTCCATATTTGATGAATACACAATATTTACTCAAATACACGGTTCCAGAGATGGTTATTTGTCTTTAGGGGTAAATCAAAAGGATCTTGTATCAAATATTGTTGAGCTTATTGATCGTAATAAAGGAAGCTCAGTAGTTAACTGGATTTCAGGTTCCTGCCATAGCGGAGCGGATTTGAATACAAATATGGCAAGAAAAGGGATAAATATCCTTTTAATTAGTGGCACAAATGATGTTTGTTATGATACCGATATAAAATTTGCAAGGGTTAATGATTTAGCATCCTCTTTTTATGATGTTGTTGCTGCGCGGCGCTATGGTTCAAATTTAATATATAACGAAAAAATTTTTAATAGTATAAGAGATTCTAAGTGGAAAGCTCTTGTTGAAGGAGATTCTGAAGTTTTTGATAAATTACAGGCTTTGGATAATGTCTTTTTTGATGATAGCCAAGATGTGGGAATAAATCTTTTTAAGTTTTTAAAGAATTTTCCGGATTGGAAATTACCCTTATTTCCTTTTCAAAAAATAGAAGATATCACGAATATTCCTTATATCTTTAATCCAAATAGTAAAAAACATATATTTAAGACATTTATAGCTCCACCTTATTTAATAACGGATTCTTGGAGTTATAATATCAGAATATATGACGATTATGGAAAGGAATTATCCACTAAGCAATATCCCATAACTGAAAATGACGATAAAATCCATCAACTTTTGCTTGATGCTACTAAAAAATTTTTAGAAACGAATTTCCCAAAATGGGAATATAAACCTTTGCCGCCTGTCAGTTTTAAGTTAGATCCGATAACAATAAATGAATTTGTATTAGACCCGCTTGAAGAAGAATATAATCAGGCTTTACAAAGAGCTTTAGAACAGGCCGATAAAATCGGTAATACACCAGATAAAATAAAAGAATTTTTTGAAACTTATAAAAATAAAATAAAAACAGCAATAGAAGTTGTGGGCTTAAATGCTTTAGTATATTCTTATCAGGGAAAAATGCAAGAAATACTAAACATTCTTTCTTATGCTTCTTTTGTAAAAGATAATTTTTCGCCGGAAGTTTATGAACTTTTGCTTCAGAAAATAAATCCAAAACAAAGTCAAAAATATAAAGAACTTACCAAACAAATGCTTGACCTTAGACAAAAAGCTAAAAAGGAGCCTTCCTTTAGAGAAGAAAGAAATTTAATAACTTCTTTGCAAAGAAAAACAGCAAAAGGGGAAAGCCTTTTAGTTCAAGATGCTTTGGAAAAATTTAAACTTATTGCTGATGTCGCTAAAAATAATATTATTGTGGCGGAAAGTTTGGTTCCGTATATCCGCACGAAAACCGCGGAAAATGAAATTTTATGGAAAGAAAAAACACAAGATATAGTTTTTAATCAAATGAATATTTATTTGACGGATAATATGCTGGCAAAATTAAATATGGATAATTATTCTAATTTTTCCTCTTTGCTCTTGGCAAATAATGGAACTCAGGAAAATTTAAAAGAAATATTTACTTTAATTGCCGATAATGATACCAGAGATATTGCTGATATTTTAAATGATTTGCCGTGGAATAAAAAAACTAAGAAAATATTTACAGATTTGGGCGTAAACTGGGATGCTTGGAC
>JAZKZM010000285.1:0-3874 GCA_045612685.1 Elusimicrobiaceae bacterium | reverse complement strand
AGAAAACCATCCCTATTTTTAGCACTTTTTTGGCTGTTTTAACAGCAAGATACCCACATTTTTTAAAATGTAGATATCTTTTGTTTTATCGCCTGAGAATTACCTGTTGATAACTGCCAAAACGCCCTTTTTTTAGACGGAATTTTGCATTTTGAAAAAATTGTGCTAGAATAATTAAGCGGAGATCTTTAAATTTCCCAACAAACAAAAAAACTAACAAATGAAACGGAGTGCTCTTATGGCAAACACAGAAGTCTTAGTTCAAGTCATCAAAAGAGATGGCAATAAACAAAATTTTGAAGCAAAAAAAATCACTAATGCTATTTTAAAAGCAGGACAGGCCACAGGCGAATTTGATGCCGATATCGCCCGCAAACTTACAATAAGAGTTTTAAATATCGTCCAACAACTTTATTCCGAAGTTACCCCCAGCGTTGAAAATATCCAAGATATTGTGGAAGATGTTTTGCTTACCTCTAACTATCATAAAACCGCAAAGGCCTATATTTTGTATCGCGACCAAAGAGCAAGAGTGCGCGAAATTTCTTCCAAATTCAATGTTGAACTCGTTGACCAATATTTGCAAAAGCTTGACTGGCAAGTCAATGAAAACAGCAATATGGGTTATTCTTTGCAGGGTTTAAACAATTATGTATCATCCGAAATTACAAAGATTTATTGGTTAAATAAAATTTATCCGCAAAGCATTAAAGAAATGCACACTTCCGGCGATTTCCATATCCACGATTTAGGCCTTCTCGGCGCTTATTGCGTGGGTTGGGATTTGCAAGATTTACTTATCAGCGGCTTTAGAGGTGTTGTCGGTAAAGCCGAAAGTAAACCGGCCAAACACTTAAGAACGGCTCTTGGCCAAGTGGTAAACTTCTTTTACACCTTACAGGGCGAAAGTGCCGGCGCACAGGCATTTTCAAACTTTGATACTTTGCTTGCCCCGTTTATTCATTATGATAATCTTACTTATAAAGAAGTTAAACAGGCCTTGCAGGAATTTTTATTCAATGTCAATGTGCCGACCCGCGTTGGTTTCCAAACACCTTTTACCAATATTACTTTAGACTTGGTTGTTCCTTCTTATTATAAAGACCAAGGTGTAATTATCGGCGGTCAAGTCCAAGATAAAAAATACGGCGAGTTCCAAAAAGAAATGGATATGTTTAATAAAGCCTTCTTGGAACTTATGCTTGACGGGGATGCAAAAGGCAGAGTTTTTACTTTCCCTATTCCTACATATAATATCACCAAAGATTTTGATTGGGATAATCCCGCTTATGAACCGCTTTGGAATATTACCGCAAAATACGGTATCCCTTACTTTGCAAACTTCGTAAATTCCGATATGAACCCCGAAGATGCACGCTCTATGTGCTGCCGCTTGAGAATTGATAATAGAGAACTTAAAAAGAGAGGCGGCGGTTTATTCGGTTCTGCACCTTTAACAGGTTCTATCGGCGTTGTAACTATCAATATGCCGCGTATCGGTTATATCAGCGCAACGGAAGAAGAATTTTTCAAAAACTTAGAAGAAAGAATGGATCTTGCCAAACTCAGTTTGGAAATTAAACGTAAAGTTATTGAACGCTTTACCTCTGCAAACTTATATCCTTATATGAGTTTCTATTTAAGAAGCGTCAAACAACGCTTTAATGAATATTGGAAGAACCACTTTTCCACCATTGGTCTTGTCGGTCTTAATGAGGCCTGCTTGAACCTCTTTGGCGAAAATATCGGCACCCCTAAAGGCCGCGCATTTGCAGAAAAAGTTATGGACTTTATGAGAGAAAAACTTGTTTCCTATCAAAAAGAAACAGGCAATAACTATAACCTTGAAGCAACCCCGGCAGAAGGCACCTCTTATCGCTTGGCCCAACTTGACAGAGCAAAATACCCTGATATTATCGTTGCCGATAATGAAATTGCCAATCAAGGCAAACCGCCTTTCTATACAAACTCAAGCCAATTACCGGTCAACTATACCGATGATGTTTTTGAATTATTAGATTTGCAAGATAGTATACAAGCAAAATTTACCGGCGGCACAGTTTTACACATCTTTATGGGTGAAAAGATTAAGGACACCAGCGCCCTTAAACAATTCATCAAAAAAGTGTGCTATGGCTACAGCTTGCCGTATTTTTCAATTACCCCGACCTTCAGTGTTTGCCCCATTTGCGGTTATATTGAAGGGGAACATTTTGAATGTCCCAAATGTAAAGAACACAGAAGAGAAGAAATTGAAAAACAAATCGCCCTTTTGGAAGAACAGCTTTACAGCAAATAAGTCTTTTTTAGGGTTTTGGGCCTATTTTTAAAAATGGGTCTTGATTAAGCAAAAATAATTTGCAAGAATATAAAAGATGTAAGGAGAAATTTTATGACAGCACAAGAAAAACACAATATTGAAAACAAAATCAGCGAACTTAAAACCAAACTTGAAAATACCAAAGGCTCTAACTGCGAAGTTTACTCAAGAGTCGTCGGCTATTTACGCCCCGTCCAAAATTGGAACAAAGGTAAAAAAGAAGAATTTGCAATGCGCAAAAATATGAAGATGTCCTGCGGTTGCGGTTCTGAATGTTCTAGCGATTACAACAATACTAATACAACAAACAGCACAAACACAACTAACAGCAATAATACAAACAGCAATTCCTCCAGCACAAATTGCAATTGCTAAAAATTTTTTGGGTTTTTGATTGACTTACTTAAGATGAAAATAGGCGGACTAATCAAATTCTCAATGATAGATTTCCCGGGTAAAGTATCAGCAATACTCTTTACCCGGGGTTGTAATTTAAGATGTGCTTATTGCCACAATCCTGAATTATTAGAATATAATGCCTCTCAGCCTGATGCCTTAACACAAGCAGAACTTGATGAGTTTTTAGAAAAAAGAAAAGGGCGTTTAGACGGCATAGTTATAACCGGTGGCGAGCCTACTTTACAACCCGATTTGTCCGAGTTTTGCAGTAAACTCAAACAACTTGGCTACCTTGTCAAACTTGATACCAACGGCACAAACCCAAGTGTAGTTGAAAATCTTTTAAAACAAAAATTAGTTGATTTTATTGCTATGGATATTAAAGCCCCGTTTGAAAAATACGCAGCCGTCTGCCAAAGGCCGGTTGACACGGAAAAAGTTAAACAAACGATGGCTTTAATTAAGCAGTATAATATTCCTCATCAATACCGCACCACCTATTATAAAGAAGTTTTAAACGACGAAGATATTGCCAAAATTCAAGCTTTGGTTGATAATAAATTGGTCGTGCAGGAATGTCTTCCCGTAAAGCATAAAGACACATTGAAAGTGTTTAAGTAAAAATCCTCGCAAAAATCTCGTGTTCTGTTTCGTCTTTTTAAAACAGGAAAAAACTAATTAAAACTAACCTCAAAATCCTTGCAAAACAATATGCTCTGTTTAAATTAAATTTTCTCAAAAATCTTTGAAAAACAATTTGCTTTGTTTAGGAAAAATTTAATCTACATAATAAACAATTTGCTTATCGCCATCATATTTAGCTTCAAATATTGCACCGGGTAAAGAGGAACAAAACTCTTGTGCTTTTGTGTCAAAAGGTGTAGCCAGGCATTCATTTCTGCCCGTTGATTCGGAAGGCTTAATGTAATATAAAATTGCAGAATCATCAGATAAAGACATTCTTCCTACGACACTATGATTACCTGAATCAAGATAAATATATCTTTTACTATTTCTTGCCTCTTGTCCATAGTTCTCATTATCATAAATACCCCAATCGCTAGGCAGGGTTATGGAAAGCATATCAAATCTTCTTGCCCATTGGCCGCTAGCTAAATAATATTCACTCTTCATTCTTCCTTCGATTTTGAAAGA
>JAZKZM010000284.1:0-3344 GCA_045612685.1 Elusimicrobiaceae bacterium | reverse complement strand
ATGGCTACGGCGCTTGCGCAGTATACGCAGCTTGTGCAAGATGTTGCCGACTTTAAGGCCTCTGGCGAGTACAATTATGTTTGTAACGGTGTTAATGATAATGTGCTTATTGGTAACATTGTAAGGGCATATTTAAGCGGCGGCACAGATTACGGCTCAATTAAATTAAACATTATCGGTAATATCGGTATGACTAACGCAGCGAAAGGCACGGGCACAACCACTAACCCGTATGCGTGGTTTGATTTTAATGTAGAGAGCAACCGCAATGTAATTGTAGATTTTAGCCGTTGCGGCCAGATTGCGCCGACAATAGCAAACGGCACTTACAATTATGTTTTTTCAACTTATAACGCAACCATTATAGGCGCTACCGTTATTGCATCTAATACGGCCTCCGAAACCGTTATTAGAATTAGCGAAACGGTAAGCGGTGCTATCAAATTTGAAAACTGCCGTTTTTACATTACGGGCTATAAAAATAGCTTAATAGCGGTACGAGGCACTTTTACTAATTGTAGAGGATCGGTGGCGAATGTTACCGAGAATAGTTATTGTTTCTTGCCCTCCTCTTTTGCGGTTGTTAAGATTATCGGCGGCGAGTATTACGCATATACTGGCGATGCTAACAAGCAGAGCGCAATAGTAGGGCAGAGCAGCGCAGATGCGGTAAGCATATTGTACGGTGTGAGCGCACCCACGCTTGCAAGGAGTGGCTATTATCAAACAAACTCGGTGTTACAATGGGTTGGCGGCGGTATACTGAATTGCACCGACTTAATAAGCGCTTTACCTTTGATCGTTGTAGCTGGTATATCTAATATTAGAGGCACTATTGAGAAGAGCAAAACTAATGTATGGTGATTGATTATAGCCCTATTTAAAGGTATATTAAAATATATGCGTAAAAGCACGAAATATACGGGTAATATACAAAAGGGCTTTTAAGCCTTGAAATACAAGGGGTTTACTCCTTTGTTTTAGAAAGACAAACTAAATAAAAGAAACCCTCCTAAAGCCTATTATATCAAGGTTGGGAGGGTTTTTAATATTCTTAAAATTAGCGTGAAAACACGCAAAAATACAACGGTAATATACACATAATATACAAGTAATATACACGGTTAATAATCAAATAAATCTATTACTTTAATTAGATCGTCAATGGTTTTAGCGGTGTAATGCTGGGTAATATTCACATTAGCGTGCCCTATTATTCTTTGTACGGCAACCTCGTTTAAATCCAATCTATTGCATTGGCTTATAAATGTGTGGCGAGCCTCGTGCAATGTATGATTTAATTTTAATGTTTTTCTTAACCTATAATATTGCGATTTTCTAAACGAGTTGTAAGATGTAGCATTACCTTTTTTATTGGGTACAAAATATTTATTATTTGGATTTATGCGAGCCTCTATTAAAGGGGCTATTTTTTTATGTATTGGTACATTTCTAATACCAGCTTTAGTTTTAGATTTCTCAACGAATAAATAGCGCTCTGCAAGGTGTATATTTTCGTTTTTTAATTCTAATAGCTCGCTGATGCGCAAGCCAGAGTACATAAGTATTAGCAATAAATCAACATAATCTATATGCACATTTAGCCATAAAAAATCTATTTCCTCTTTGGTAAAAGGTACTTTAGGCTCGCTATCCTTTTTGCTCGGTAACTCCAGGTATTGCGCATAGTTTTTATCAATATCGTACTTTATAGCATATTTGTAAAGCTGGTTATATAAATATTTAAACTGCCGTATCATTGTTAACTCTTTATTGGCATCAATAACCCTTTGTAGCTGCTCTGTTTTTATATTCTTAAAAGGTAGGTTATGCAAGGCTTTGCTTTTCTTAAAGCATAAATTATAAGTATCTTGCGTAGAGCTTTGTATTTTCTCAAATTTACGGGCGCTCCACTCCTCGTATAGCTCGGCAAATGTTATAGTATTTTTCTTTATATCGTGCGGATCGGTGTTATAGTTTGCCAAGCACTCCAGGGCCTCTTTGCGCTTTTCAAAATAGCCGATATATTTATATTTTTGTTTGTATTGCATTACACCGTTAATAATGCCTTTTTCCTCGTAACCAACCGTAACCCTTACACCAAAAGGCTTGCGGCGCTTTTTGCCTAAGTTAACAATAGAGCCGTAGCCGTTAGGCATTTTCATAGATCTATAAACTCCTTTAATTTTTTCTCGTAAATAACATAGGTATATTTAGAGCTTGTTTTTATTGCCGAGCCAAACGGCAGCGCTCCTCTTTGTAAGCCTATACGCACGCTTTGAGGGCTGCACCCTAAAGCCTCGGCAACCTCATTTACTGTTATTTTCCCCATTGGCTTTACTCCTCCATATCAAGATATAATTTCATTATCTCTTTATAGGCCTTTGCTTTTTCCTCGGCTGGTATATCACTTTCAAATAGAACTTTAGCCCGTGCGACCAGATCAACGGCAGCACCACCACCAAAGCCGAAATACTCAAGGTTTACACCCAGGGCCTCGCTTATAGCCTCAAGCTCTTTAATATGCGGTGATCGGCGGCCTATTTCATAATTAGAAATTGTAGCACGCTTTATATTGAGCTTATCGGCTAATTGCTCTTGCGTTAAGCCTCTTGTTTTGCGCAATATTCTTATTTTACGGCCTATTTCCTCTTTTTCCATTATTTACACCTCCCAAAACCAAACGAATGTTTGGTATTATAAAATTAAGTTACAAAACGCAACTTTTTTATATAGCGTAACACAAAAAATTTACTTTAGGCAAGAGAGGGGTTTTATGTTTTTATGGCAAAAAAATTATTTTTAGAAAAAAATATCAAAATATTAAAAAATAAATGTGATGTAACAAAGGGCGATTTATTGCTAATATTTGAACTTGTAACCTATTTAGCCGTAAAAGAAGAAATTACCCTTACCGATGCCGAGCGTTATACATATATATTATTTAAGATGCTGGAGGAGCAGCCGTAATTTTTTTACGGCTCTGTTTTTGGAATTGTAAAAAAATTTTTAGAAAATGTGGAAAAAAGTATTGACAAAGTGGAAAAGATGTGCTATAATATACTCACAAGAAAGCGAACAGATGTTCGGTAAAAAGAAAGGTAATGCGCAATGAAAGTTAATTACTGCGGTGGATCGCAACAAGAGCGAATGATTAAAAACGGTTGGAGAATGATACTCGCCAATTTTAGAGAAACACCCGAGGAACTTTACGAAAGGCTTACTGCAAGAGGTTATAAACAAGTAAAGGTATATTGGGTAGGCACGGCGGTAAAAGGCATACACGATTATTTTGCTTTTGTTAAATAAAAAGCTACACAACGCAACATAAAGAAAGGATAAGC
>JAZKZM010000283.1:0-2620 GCA_045612685.1 Elusimicrobiaceae bacterium | reverse complement strand
ATAGAACGAAAAGAGGCTTTAAATACCTTAACAGAGGAAGTTCAAGCAAAATACCCCGATTATGCAGTCCAAATCACGCCTGATGTAGATATCGCAGATTAGGTGTTTGTTAGGTGCAAGTATGACATCATTTATACAACTTATAAAAATGCTTATATCCGGCAAAGATTTAAAAGGGATTAGATTTAGAACCGATTTAGCCATTATTTTAACTTTTACTGTTCTTATCATAGAAATAGTAATTTTTTATGTCTGTTGGGATTCTATTCCGGATATGATTAAGTATGATTACGATTTTTCCGGTGTGCCAAATAGTATCTGTGAGAAACAATGGATTTGGGTAAATGTTTTAGTTCAAATATTTATTTGTGCTTTTGTGTTTATAGTAAAATATTTTTCCTACAAAACAAAGCGTATTCGTAGTATCGTATATGATAAAAATAACAAATTAATTCCGATTATAGATAAAAGATTTTCTATGTTTGCGTGGGAAACCGCAATGCTTTTTGTAACCACGGAGCAATGCTATATTTTTGCTCTTCTTGATATTATTGAAGGGCGTATGTGTGATGTTTTGGTTACAATCGTATTTCTATTCTGGCAGATAGTTCTTATCATTGAATTTATAGCTGATATAAAAGCATTAAAGCCGTCAAAATCCAATGAAAAAAATCTTGCTAAAGCCGCGACAGAAGCCAATTGAGTTATTTTTGAATTTCAGATTCGGCAGTCGGTTCAGTTGCGCAATATACTGTAAATGTTCTTGTATAATAAATACCCATGGTGCAAGATACTAAGAGTTCGTCAATCCAATCATTATTTGTTATCATCTTAACAATTTTTCCGTTTGGGCAAATTTTGGAAAAATCGTGATCATGTTTTTTACCCATACCCCAGAAGAAGAAATGGTCTTTTTCTGAATATGTTTTGACATTTGAATATTTGTCCGCATTATTATCTATAATAAATTTTGAATTTGTGCAACCGCACAAAATAGCAGCACATAAAATAGCACATAAAATAAATATTTTTTGTTTTTTCATAGGTTAGTTCCGTCCTTGATTGATTTTAAGTTGTTTTTTAGATACTTCTTAATTCCATTATACATAATATTAAGAAAATACTCATAATAATAAATATCGGTGCGCCTATTGCCTAGGCTATTTTAAATTCATTCACCTTCTCAGACGAAAATTTTATAGTAAATCTACTGAAATTTTAGTCGTTTTCTCGTCTTAAAATATCAAAAAAACGGGAGTATTCTTATATTAAATTTTGCTTGACTTGGAGTATACTCCAACTGCTACAATTTATGTAGGAGGTTTTTATGACCATTTCCGAAGTCAGTAAAAAATGTAATGTTTCCGCCGATACTTTAAGGTATTATGAGAAGGCAGGCCTTATATCTTATGTTAACCGCACGGAAGGCGGCATACGAAATTATACGGAACAGGACTGCGCCCAAATAGAGTTTATTAAATGTATGCGCGGTGCAGGACTTTCCATAGAAGTGTTAAAAAAATATTTTGACCTGTTCAGTAAAGGCAAAAGAACCCTTAATGCACGCAGAGATTTACTTGCAACGGAACGGGAAAAACTTAAAAAACATTTAACGGAACTACAAGATACAATTAAGCGTTTAGATTATAAAATTTCCGTCTATGACAAAGCATTAAAATCAAAAAGTAAGGAACTTAAATTTTAGGAGGTTATAATGTTAAAGAAGATAATTATTATACTTATAATTCTTGCTTTTATAGGTGCGCTAATAGCAATAATACATAATTTAAGGGTTGCTTATAAAAACAAAAAAGAATTATCAAAGTTTAATCAGACAGAGGATTATAAAGCAAATTTAGGCAAAGTGCTTGTGGTTTATTATTCTTGGACGGGCCATACCCAAGATATTGCAGAGCAAATTGCCTCCTTAACAAAGGGCGATGTTTACCGCATTGAAACAGAAGAAGATTTTAAATCTTCTCCTGCTTTTTATGCTCGTGTTAAAAAGAATTTAAAGGAAAAGACTTACCCTAAATTAAAAGGTCAAATGCCAAATATTGATAGTTATGATACTATCTTTGTCGGCGGACCTGTTTGGTGGTATACAATGGCAACACCGCTTTATTCTTTCTTGGGGCAAATGGATTTTAAAGGTAAAAAGATTATACCTTTTTCCACTCAAGGCAGTAATCCGGGCACATTTTTACAAGATTTTAAAAATGAAGCAAAAAATGCCCCAATCGGTACTTATGCTAAGTTTAACAATGTCGGACCGAAATATAATCAAGCCGTAAACAATAAAGTAATTAATTGGCTAAATAATATATAGGAGAATTAAAATGAAAAAAATAATAAGTATAATTGTTGCATCAGTAGTTTTTTGTGCCTGTAGTAGCGCACAAAAGGAAGTAAATAAAGTTGAACCTATATCCCAAGATAAACCCATTGTTTATTTTACAAAGGATATCAGCCCGGAAGGCCTTGTCAAAATATATGATAAGATTTCCCAAAATATTGACGGCAAAGTAGCCATTAAATTTCATACAGGCGAACCGCATGGCCCAAACATTTTACCTGTGCCTATGGTAAAAGCCTTGTGGGAACATATTCCAAACAGCAC
>JAZKZM010000282.1:0-1015 GCA_045612685.1 Elusimicrobiaceae bacterium | reverse complement strand
ACTGCTACTATCATTAACTTTCTCCTTTACAGCTTAATTTATATAAATTAAATCAAAAAAACACAAAATTATCAATCTTTATTTATGCGGTATTTTTCAACGCCAAGCATATTTAAGGCTTCCTGCAAATAAAGTTCCTTTGAAGAAAGCAGAAGGATTTTATCCCCCGCTTCAAATTTTGTGGAAGGTAAAGGCACTATATAAGAATTAGCGCGTTTTATCATAACTATACTAACACCTTCTTTAAAAACAAGATCTTTGGCTTTAGGATATTTTTTTATAAAATCTTCCCCTGCTTTAAACTCCGCGGTAAGGCCGATATCTTCCGGCAAATCTAAAGCAAATGTTTTTTTATCTTCATCAACAGAAGTAAGCCCCAAAAATTTTGCTACATAAGGAACACTTGTGCCCTGCACAATTAAAGAAATAATAGTTATAAAAAACACTATATTAAAGATTTCCTTTGCGTGAGGAACGCCCGCAACAAAAGGATAGGTGGCAAAAATTATCGGCACGGCACCGCGCAACCCCACCCAGGAAACAAATATTTTTGCCTCTTTTGAGATTTTTTTAAACGGAATAAAACATAAAAATATACTTAAAGGCCTTGCAATAAATACCATAAATAAAACTATTGCAAGCGAGGCCCACTTAATATCCCAAAGTTCGGAAGGATTAACCAAAAGACCAAGCGCCAAAAACATTACAATTTGAAACAGCCAAGTCAAACTATCAAAGAATGTAATAACACTTTTTTTATAGGCCATTTTTTCATTACCGACGACAAGCCCCGCCATATAAACAGCCAAATAACCATTGCCGTTTACAAGCGAAGTAAAAGAAAAAGCAAACAAAACAAGAGCCAAAAGCAAAACCGCATATAAAGCAGAATAATCAAGATTAATTCTGTTCATTATAAACACCGCATCGTAACCTATCGCAGCACCGAATAATGCCCCCAAAAAGAGTTGTCAAAAGAAATTAAAAACAATTAAATATATCCCTAAGGAAGTAT
>JAZKZM010000281.1:0-1151 GCA_045612685.1 Elusimicrobiaceae bacterium | reverse complement strand
CTTTTGCCTTCAAAATCTTTTAGATTTGTAGTGCTTTGTTTTGCATAAACTTTTTTTATGGTATAACCTTTTGATGTTTTTACCAAATAAAGTTTGCCATTTTGGGTTTCTTTGGTGGGAATACAAACGGCATATTCATCTTTAATTGCCCAAGGGCAGGCGTCTTTAGAAGTTATTTTTATTGCAAAAGGTTGACCCTTAGTGCTTTCAAGCATAATGGGTAAAAATTCTTCTGCCTGAGAGTAAAGGGGAAAATTAAAGTAATCTGTTTTCGCTTCACATTGAACGCCAATTCTTTTTGCCGCTGGCAAAGAAGATAAAATTTCATATACTTTTTTTTCTGTCAATTTATAGGCAGAATTATCTGCACAATATAAGTCATCATCTTCAAAATAAGAAATTGGTTTTTTAAATACATTTGATAATTTTGTTATATTTGCTCTATCGGGTTTAAAGCGATTTTTTACCCAATGCGAAATTACACTTGAATCTTTTAATCCGAGTTTCTTTGCAAGTTCAACCTTTGTCATAGAGGTTGTTTTTAAAAGCTGTTCTATTTTTTGTCCTAAATTCATATATATTCCCCTTTTTATCTCTATAAGTAAATCTAAACAAAAAAATAGATAAATGTCAAACTTTAATAATCGTCTGAAAATTTGACAAAACTTATTTAATATGATACGATTGTATCAGATTTGATACGATAAGTATTAAATCAGGCCCAAAGGCCGCACCTGCGGGCAAAGCAAATTTTTAATATTTGTTAGAAATTTGTGAGACGGCTCTCCCCAAAATCCTTATAATAAGGATTGCCGCAAAAAAAGCGGCGCCAAAACCCCGCAGGTGCTTAATGTTAGGAGGTGTTTTTATGAAAAGTGCTTGTTTAAATAAAAAAACAAAATTACCTGCCGGCGGCAGCTGGGCAGAACTTTACGGAATACTTTCGGATTTACTTAAAAGGCGCAGTTATCTTTTGCCTTTAGCAAAAGAATTTAATTTGATTGATAATGCCTTAAAACAATATTTTACAGGTGTCAAGGAATGTTCCATAGAAGGTTTTAAAATAAAAGGTAAATGTGAGGAAGGTAAAACTTATAACTTACCTTATAAGATAAAACAAAAATACGCAGTAAAAACCAAACAATGGGTGG
>JAZKZM010000280.1:0-3833 GCA_045612685.1 Elusimicrobiaceae bacterium | reverse complement strand
ACTTTTCGGAAAATGCGGTTTTATTTTTTTGCGTAAGATAAGTTTTTAAGTCGGCAGTATTGGTGCTGCGGACACCTTTTAAATAAGACGATGCCGCAAGACCAAGGCCAAGATAACTGCCATTTTTCCAATAATTTATATTGTGTAAACTCCTTTTACCCTTTTGTGCGAAATTAGAAATTTCATATTGCAAGTATCCTGCCTTTTCAAGTAAACTAGCAGCGGTTTTAAGCATTTTTAAGCATAAATCATCATCTGTGGAAAAACCTTTTTGATAGAGAACGCAACCTTCCTCAATTTCCAAAGCGTATAAAGAAATATGTTTTGGTTTTAAGGAAATTACTTTTTTTACACCTTCTGAAAATTCCGCTAAAGTTTGGCTTGGCAAATTGGCAATTAAATCAATATTAATATTTTCAAAATATTTTTTGGCAAGAGTATAAACTTTTAAAAAACGCTCCCAAGTGTGGGCGCGGCCTATAATTTTTAAATATTTATTATCAGGGCTTTGTAAACCTAAACTAAGGCGGGTAAACCCATATTTTTTAAATAATTTTAGTTTGGCAGGGGTAAGGCTTTCCACATTTGCTTCAATAGTGCTTTCTTTAAAATTTTTAATAGGGCCAAAATTCTTTTCTATAGTTTTAAAAAGAGTTTCTAAAAGTTTCGGGGTTAAAATGCTTGGTGTGCCGCCGCCTATATATAAAGTTTTTGGTTTTATTAGATTTTTTTTATTTTTTATTTCCGCGCAAAGTTCTTTAATATATTTTTTTTGCACGGCGGCAGACATCTTGAAAGATACAAAATTACAATAAAAACATTTTGATACGCAAAAAGGAATATGAATATAAAGCCCGTTCATTATTTACCTGCTGTATATTCTAGGTAGGACTGCATAAAGGGGTCAAGGTCGCCATCCATAACACCTTGAATATTGGAAGTTTCATAGCCGGTTCTTAAATCTTTTACCATTTGATAAGGCATAAAAACATAAGAGCGGATTTGATGCCCCCAAGCAATATCGCCTTTTTGGCCGTAGTGACGTTCCATTTCGCTGCGCTTTTTATCAAGTTCCATTTCATATAGTTTTGCTTTTAACATTTTTAAAGCGCGCGTTTTGTTTTGGAGTTGGCTTCTTTCCACTTGGCAGGCAACAACTATGCCGGTAGGTTTATGTAAAATACGCACTGCCGTCTCCACCTTATTAACATTTTGACCGCCTGCACCGCCGGAGCGGCAAGTAGTAATTTCTAAATCTTTATCTAAAATTTCTATATTTATATCATCTTCAATATCGGGCAAGACATCAAGAGAAGCAAAAGAAGTATGACGGCGGCTGTTAGCATCAAAAGGTGAAATTCTGACAAGGCGGTGCACGCCGTTTTCGCTCTTTAAAAAGCCATAAGCAAAAGGACCTTCAACAAAGAAAGTTATATTTTTTATACCGGCTTCTTCACCGGGTAAAACATCAGTTATGTGCATTTTATAGCCGTGCGCCTCAGACCAGCGGGTATACATTCTAAGCAGCATATCGGCCCAATCGCAAGATTCTGTGCCGCCTGCGCCTGCGTGAATACTGACTATTGCATTTAATTTATCGTTAGGGTGGCAAAGTTTTGTTTTAAATTCAAGCGCCTTTAATTTTGCACCAAAATTATTTAAAGTTGCTGCAAGATTTTCAATTTCTTTTTCATCCTGCATATCAAGGGCAAGTTCAAAAAGGGTTTTGCTATCGTCAAGTTCTTTTTTTAATTCCTGATAAGAAGATATCGTTGTTTTTAAAGTATCTATTTGCTTAGAAATTTCTTTTGCTTTCTGGGCATCATTCCAAAAATCAGGCGCAGAAGATATCTCTTCCTGTTTTTTTAACTCTTCTTGCTTTTGCGCGATATTTTGAACTTTATAAATAGTTTCTAAACGGGAAGTAAAATCATCAAGTTGATTTTGTATATCTTTATTTTCAATCATTTTCCTGTGAACAATCTAAACAAATATAAGAAAAAATCAAAGTTAAGAATAAACATAAAAAGCCAAAAATATCGCCATAGCGGGTATAAAAAGTTTTATTTTGATTTAAAGGCAAAACAAGGTCTAAAAATTTAATATCTTCTTCATCAAGGGCACTATGATATTCTATTTTGCCAAAATTATTTATATAAGCGGAAATACCGCTATTTGCACTGCGTAAAATAGGAAGGTTATTTTCCACCGCTCTAAATACATTAATACGCAAATGCTGATAGGGCGCTGCCGTATTTAAAAACCAACCGTCATTAGAAAGATTGACAAAAAACTCCGCCCCTTCAAGGGCTTGCAAACGCCACAAAATAGGGAAAATACTTTCAAAGCAAATTTGCGCACCGAAAGATGTTTCCTTTTCACCGGGAATAACTAATAATTTTTGGGAATCATAACCTGCACTATAAGAGCCTGTTAAGGAAGATATATTATTTTCTTCATATATATCTTTTAAATATTTTTGCAAAGGCAAGTATTCACCAAAAGGCACAAGTTTGCGTTTATAATGCTTACTGATTAAATTGCCTTGATAATATAAACCTGCCGCAACAAATTCTTTTATTGTCTCCTGCTCTTCTTTTTTATTCTTTTTATTATCTTCTTTTTCAAAAGAAGAACCGCCTACAAGCTGATAAGTATTAGTATTGGCGGAAATCTGCGATATAAAATTTTTCAATTCGCCTTCTTCCAAGAAATCAGGCAAAATGCTTTCCGGCCAAATAATGAGGTCTAAATCCGGATGATATTGTAATTCCAAAGCAATATTATTAAGTTTTTGCTGAACTTGCTGGATATGCCCTTCTATCATATCTTTATGAGTGTTCGGTTGAACTATGGCAACTTTTATAACTTTATTTTCCCTTGCAGGAGCAAGCTCTAATTGTTTGTTGCCATAATTAAAAAATATAAAAGATATAATTGCAATAAAGATTAAACTTATAATTCTGTTTTTTAAACGAATATCTTTGCCTAAAACAACAGAAAGACTAAACGCACAAAAAACTACAAAGAAACTAATACCGTAAACACCTAAAACAGAACTGATTTGAATAAGTTCTAAATTAGCATATTGGCTGTAGCCTAAAACCGCCCAAGGAAAGCCCATCCATTTATAAGCAATAAGTTGGAATAAAACTTCCAAAGCAACCCAAGCACAAGCGCTGGCAAAAGGATATAAAATAATTTTATGTTTATACTGCCAGGCAAATAAAGAAAATAATATATAAGGTATAGTAAGAATTAAAGATAAGCCAAGCAAGGCCGCAACAGATAGCGCGGCGTTAAATGTTCCGCCAAAAACAGTATCATAAATCCAACTGAAAATAAAAAGATTTGCTATAAAACCCGTAAACAAACCATAAACAAAACTGCCTTTTGCCGTTTTTATATTTTTAATGGCAAAGCCAATCAAGAAAAACGCAAAAAAAGCAAAGTAAGGTTTAGGCTGTGCAGCGAAACTTAAACCTAAACACCAGGCTGCAATAACGGAAGAACCTAAAAATAAAATAGATGCCGTAAAACCGCTTATACGGAAATTGATAGGAAAAGAAATTCTTTTTAAACTAGCCATAAAAGATTTTTTAATAGCAACCTTTTGCCCTGTTGAAGACATCGGCTTTAAAGAATAAGTTGCCGTTGAGGGCTGTAATTCTTTTTCTTTTTTATCATAGATATTAAGAGGCTTCTGGGTTATTGCTGTCTTTTCCGTTTTCGCTTTTTGGCGTTTAGCTTTAAAATCAGCAAAAACTGCTGGGGCTATCTGCTTTGCGGCAGAAGACGCTTTTATTGAAATTTCTTTGCCTTTACCGGCTAAT
>JAZKZM010000279.1:0-2159 GCA_045612685.1 Elusimicrobiaceae bacterium | reverse complement strand
GCAGAAATTTTATCTTTAAACAAAGAAATTTCTTTTACCGAAGGCGATATTTCTTACACGGCAAAACCTTCCGAAAACTTTAAAATAACCTTTGTTTATGAAAGAAAGGGCCACCCCCTTGTCGCCCATCAGGAATATACTTTCACTTTAACGCCGGAAAATTATTTAACGGAAATTGCTCCTGCAAGAACTTTCGGTTTTGAAGAAGAAATTGCCTATCTTCAGGCAAATGGCCTTGCTAAAGGCGGCAATCTTGAAAATTGTGTCGTCATCAAAAAAGACGCTTTTAGTGTTCCTTTAAGATTTGATAATGAAATGGTGCGCCATAAAATACTTGATTTAATCGGCGACCTTAAATTAACAGGCAAAGTTTTAGGCCCTATGCACATAACCTGCTATTTCGGTGGGCATAAAACAAATGTGGCCTTTGCCAAAAAATTATTGGAACAAATTTAATATTTAGGAGATATTTTTATGCAAGAAACAACTATACACCCCAGCGCTATTATAGACCCTTCAGCCAAACTTGGCAAAAATGTGCAAGTCGGTCCTTATGTTATTATAGGCAAAAATGTGGAAATCGGCGAAGGCACAAAAATAGGTCCTTTTTGTGTTATAGAAAATACAAAAATGGGTAAGAATAATCACCTTATCGGCAGCGCATTTATCGGTGTAAAACCGCAAGATTTAAGTTATAACGGGCTTGATTCAAGGGTTATTATCGGCGATAATAACCAAATCCGCGAAAATGTAACAATTCACCGCGCAACAAGCCTTGAAACGCCTACAACTATCGGCAATAATTGTTTGCTTATGGCAAACTCCCATGTGGCACACGATTGCTGTTTGGAAAATAATATTATTTTAGTTAATAACTGCGGCGTTGCAGGACACGTGCATATTGCAAGCAATGCAATTTTATCAGGTATGACGGCTGTGCACCAATTTGTCAGAATCGGCAGATTTTCTATGCTTTCCGGTTTAAGCGGTCTTACCCTTGATATGCCGCCTTTTTGCCGCGCTACAGGCACAAGAGCAAAACTCGTTGGTCTTAATACCGTTGGCTTAAGAAGAGCCGGCTGGACTAGAGAGCAAATCAGCGCGGTCAAAAATGCTTATAAAAAACTTTTCCTTGATGCTACCCATACAATGAAGGAAACTTTGGATATTCTTGAAAAAGAAAACCCCACCGCGGAAGTAAAAGAACTTATTGATTTTTGCCGCAATACAAAACGCGGTATTATGAACGCAAGAATGCGCAAAGCCCTTAACAGCGGAGAAGATGATGAATAAACTTGGCCTTATCGCAGGCGAAGGCAAATTCCCTATCCTTATAGCAAAAGAGGCCCAATCTAAAGGGATAGAAGTTTTTGTCATTTGTGCCAAGAATAATGCTAAAGAAGAAGACTTTGCCCCTTATGCCGCAAAAACTATTACTTTAAAACTCGGTCAACTTGGCAAAGCCTTAAAGTTTTTAAAGGAAAACGGCGTAAGCAATGCCGTAATGGCCGGGCGCGTAGAGCATTTTAATATCTTCAATTTAATACCTGATTTAAGAACGGCAAAAGTGCTTGCCAAACTTAAAGATATGCGCGCAAAAAGCATTTTGGAAGCCGCGATAAATGAGTTTAGAAAAGAAGGTATTGAGTTTCAGTCTTCTGCCTTATTTTTGGAAAAGTTTATCCCCCAAAAAAGTGTTTTAACCAAAAGAAAACCGACCGAAGAAGAAGAAAAAAATATTGAACTTGGCGAAAAAATTTCAAAAACTCTGGCTACTTTAGATGTCGGTTTGACAAGTGTTATTTGCGATAAAGCAGTTATAGCCGTTGAGGCTATGGAAGGCACGGATAATTGCATTTTAAGAGCAGGCCAAATTGTTGCAAAAAACCCCGGCAAAAATAAATTTTTAGTCGTAGTTAAAGTGGCCCGCCCTAAACAAGATGATAGGTATGACTTACCCATTATCGGCAAAGGCACAATAAAATCTATGATTGATGCTAAAGCAAATGTTCTTGCTATTGAGGCCGGCAAAACAATTATTTTAGATATTGATGAAGTCTGCGCTTTAGCTGATAAAAATAATATTTCTATCGTTGCAAGATAATTTTAGGCAAATATTTTTTAAGTTCGCAAGATAAATAAAAACTGCCCACTTGAAT
>JAZKZM010000278.1:0-1334 GCA_045612685.1 Elusimicrobiaceae bacterium | reverse complement strand
TAAAAATAGCCCAAAAGCCGAAGCAAAAATCTAACAAACATTGTTAAGTTTTTTATATAATATATATATATGATAGAACAACTTAAAACAAAACTTAATGAAATTGAAAACACCTATACAACCAAATTGCAAAATTGCACTTCCTCAAAGGATTTGCAAGATTTGCAAGTGCAGGCCCTTGGCAGAAAAGGCGCTTTGACCGAACTTTTAAAAAGTTTAAAAGATTTATCTTTAGAAGAAAAAAAGACCTTCGGTCCTTTGAGTAATGAGGTTAAAAACAAATTAACCGCCCTTTTTGAAGAAAAGGCCGCCACTCTTGAAATTGAAGAAATAAATAAAACTTTAAACGCAACCGATATAGATTTAACTTTGCCCGCTTTCCCCTTTGAAAAAGGCAAAAGACATCCCTTGGAAATTGCTAAAAAAAGAATGACCGATATTTTAAAAGGCCTTGGCTTTGTGTGGGCGCAAGGTCCGCTGGTGGAAGACGAATACCACAACTTTGACGCTCTTAATATCCCGGCTCACCACCCGGCAAGAGATATGCAAGATACCTTTTTTATCAAAAACACACAAAAGAAAGATTTTGTTTTAAGAACACACACTTCCGGTGTGCAAATAAGAACTATGCAAAAACAAAAACCGCCGATAAGAATTATTGCACCAGGCAGAGTGTTTAGAAAAGATGCTTTAGATGCAACCCACAGCCCTGTATTTAATCAAATTGAAGGGCTTTATGTAGATAAAAATGTTTCTTTAGCTGACCTTAAAAGAGATTTAACTTTATTTATGAAAGGGCTTTTCGGTCCTAAAGCACAAGTGCGCTTTAGATCTTCTTTCTTCCCGTTTACAGAACCTAGCGTTGAAGTTGATGTAAAATGCGTATTTTGCGAAGGCAAAGACCAAAACTGCCCCGTTTGCAAAGGTTCCGGTTGGAAGGAAATGCTCGGCGCAGGTATCGTTCACCCCAATGTGCTTAAAAACTGCGGCATTGACCCGGAAGTTTACAGCGGTTATGCTTTTGGTATGGGTGTTGAACGCCTTGCAATGTTCTCGCTTAACATAAAAGATATTAGAAATTTCTACGATAATGATGTTCGTATTTTGGAGCAATTTTAAATGAAAATATTATATTCCTGGTTAAAAGATTTTATTGATATTGATTTGACGGCAAGTGAACTTGAAAAACATTTCACTTCGCTTGGTATGGAAGTTGAAGAAACAATAAAAACCGGTGCTGATTTTGACGGCATTTATGCAGCTAAAATTGTCAAAATTAATCCTCACCCAAATGCAGATAAATTGCACCTTGTAGATTTGGAAACTAAAGACGG
>JAZKZM010000277.1:0-6382 GCA_045612685.1 Elusimicrobiaceae bacterium | reverse complement strand
TTTATAAAGAAGATATAACAATATTTTGTATAGGAAAAAATATCATTTTAGTTTAAAAGAATTTTAGCCTTGATAAGTAAAGCCCTTTTTTTCTAAAAAATCTCTTAAAACTTGCTTATTTTCCGCAGTTAATAAATCTATTTGGAAATTATGGGATTTTTCGTCTTGCGTCCTAAAAACAAGGCAATTATTCCTGATTGAAGCATTTTTAGCCAAATCTTTTATATTGCTTTTTAATAACAAGGCAACATTTCTTTTTTTATAAATAATTGTCGTTATCTGCGGATAGGGCAAAGAAAAAGGTGCAATAATGCCTTCTTCATTTATAGCAAGAATAGGTTTTGGGCTTAAAAAACGCTTTAAGAAAAAAATGATAAGAGGCACATATACCAATATAGCCGCGCACAAAATAATATAAGCAATTTTTTTATCTACAATATTAAGACATAAACAGAAAAAACCCGTAGCAAACAACCCTGTAATTGAAGCTATTGCAAAAATTAAATTGTATCTTCTGTTGTGAAAAAACTCAATTGTTCCATCCGGCAAAACTTTCATTTCCTGATTCATTTTTCCTCCCTCAATAACTCTTATTAATAATATAGCAAAAATTTTTAATTTTTATAATATTTTATACCGCCTTTTATTTTAAGCCGTGTTCTCTTAGCACTTTCATTAAAAGTTCTTTTTTATTATCTTTTAATGCGCTTATATCAAGTCTATACTCTTTATTATCTTGGGTTGTAATGGTAAGAAAATTTGCATTATTTTGAGCAAATGTAATAGCCGAAATTTGCTGCCAAGATATTTTATCAAAGTCATTGGAATCTGCATTAGATATTGTTAAAAGCATTTTGACTTTATCGTTAACCCACCAAGCAAAAATTGCTCCGCAAAAAAGCACTACTAACATAATCTTCCCGAAAACATCTATCTCTCCTCTTGCTATTAAAAGTCTAGCACCTATTCCAAAGAATATAACCATTACTGCTATTGTATATAGAGAAGAAAAATTATCATTTACTTTAAAAATCAATTTACCTTTAGAATCTATTTCTATATTTTTCGGCTTTATATCCATATAGAAAGAAAAGCCGTGTTCTTTTAATATTTTTCTTAAAAGCCATTTTTGGTCGCTATTTAATACCCAGTGAAGTATTCTATAAGCCTTAGTGCCTTTTGTTTTAAATACGATACAATCATACTTTTTTCTGCCGGTTAGATCTGGTTCATAAAATACGGAAGATAACTGCGTCCATGCAAGTCCTTCTTTTTTCCAAGAAAATTTAATACCTTTGTCCGTTATTGTTAAAAGTGGCTTTTTTTCAACTCCGTGCCTTAAATGCCAAATTCCAATTATGAAAAATACTATTGCCCCAATTATAGTAGGTATTATTAGTCCTTGTGAAATAGATTTTTCTATACCAAATATAATCGGTATAAGCAAGAAAACTAAAGCGCCTAAAATTAAAAATACTCCTAAAAAAGACCTAGCACCTCTATAATTTTCGTAAAAAATTACTTCCCCTTTTGGGCCTTTGCCGATATTTGTATTTTTCATAAATCCTCCTATAAAATTATTATACTTAATTTGACAAGTAAAATAATTATGAGCAAAATTTTGCAGACTTAACAAAGCATATAGTTTTTGCAAGGATTTTTGAGGAAATTTTAATTAGCTTTTTTCTTTTAGAAAAAAGCGGTTCTTTCAAACGAGGTATACCAAGAGGGGGCGGCAGCCCCGAGTATCCGAAGTTTGAAAAAAATTAAAATTTACCAAAAAGCCGAAGCAAAGTTTTGCAAGGATTTTGCGTTTAGAGAAGGCGCAAGGAGCGAAGCATATCTTGAGCGGGTGGCAACCCCGCATATGCGAGCAACGAGCAACGCACTATAAACGCAAAAGCCGAAGCAAAAATCAGTCTTCTTGTTTGGAAATAGACATCATCAACTTAATACGATTAACTTGATTTGTTTCGCTGGCACCGGGGTCATAATCTACGGCGATAATATTTGCGCTCGGATAGCGTTTTTTAATTTCCTTAATAAAACCTTTGGCGATAATATGATTTGGCAAACAACCAAAAGGCTGAACGCATAAAATATTGCGAACGCCGGCCTCAAGAAGTTCAACAATTTCGGCTGTTAAAAGCCAGCCTTCGCCAGCCTGATGACCTAAAGAAGCAATACCGCGCACTTTGCGGCGGAGTTTTTTAAAAGAGCCGAAAGGCTCAAAATGTTTAGATAATTTTAAACCGATACGCTGGGGCAAACGGAATAATTCTATAACTAAAATACCAAGACGGCTAAATAAACTGTCTTTTAATTTGCCTGTCAAATAGCGGTGGCGGAAAATATGGTCGTAAAAGCCATATAGAATAAAGTCAAGAAGACCTGTTATGGCGACTTCGCCGCCTTCCTGTTCAATAATTTTACAGGCATTATTGTTAGCATCGGGGTGGTATTTAAGTAAAATTTCTCCAACTATACCGACACGCGGCTTTCTTTTTTGACGTTTAAGCGGAATTTTATCAAAATCTCTAATTATCTTGAAAATATTACAAACAAAAGTAAACAAATTGCCGTTTTTAATATTTTGATGAATACGCTTGAGCCATTTTTGCTCTAAAGCATCAGTTGTGCCTTTTTCCTTTTCATAAGGGCGCATACGGCAAGTGAGTGCAAGCAAAGTATCGCCGTAGCAACCAAGCATCAAAATACGCAAGAACACTTTGCGCCCTGGTGAAAAACCGGTATTTGCTTTTTTACCGCTCACATTTAAAGCAATAACAGGAATATGTGATAAATTGCATTGGGCAAGCGCTTTTCTAAGCAGCCAAGTATAATTTGAAGCACGGCAACCACCATTAGTTTGGGAAATAAGCAAAGCAATTTTATGGGTATCATAATTGCCGTCTTGTATGGCTTTTAATAATTGACCGATAACTACTATTGCAGGATAGCAAACATCATTGTTAACGTGTTTTAAGCCAAGTTCTATTGCTTCTTTACTGACATAAGGCAACTGAACAAGTTTATAGCCTTCGCTTGCAAAGACATCTTCCATAAACTGAAAATGTAAAGGCGACATTTGCGGCACTAAAATTGTGTGGGTCTTTTTCATTTCAGGTGTAAAGACAGCAAATTTTTCTTTATCACTTTCACTTGAGCAATAATCTTGCACTTGTCTATCACGCATAGCAGCCAAAAGCGAGCGTATGCGTATTTTGGCAGGGCCTAAATTATCGCCCTCATCTATTTTAATTTGTGCGTATAAGCGGCCTTTACTGCTGACGATTTCTTCGGTCTGGTCTGCCGTAATAGCATCAAGCCCGCAACCAAAGGAAACAAGTTGTAAAATAGCCAAATTATCTTGCTTAGCCACAAAAGCTGCCGCGCGGTAAAGCCTTGCGTGATAAGTCCACTGGTCGCGCACTTTTAAAGGGCCCGGGTCGGGTTGTAAATGGGCAACGCTATCTTCGGTCAAAACGGCAAGCCCGCAAGAATTGGCAAGTTCGGGTATGCCGTGATTTATGGCCGGATCAATATGATAAGGGTGGCCGCTTAGAACTATACCAAGTTTGCCTTGGGCTTTTAATTCTTCAACGGCTTTTGCGCCTGCTTCGTGAATATCTTTAGCATATTTTCTTTGTTCGGCAAAGGCTTTTTTAACTGCTTTAGCAAGTTGCTTTTTACTGAACTTTTTAAATAAATCAACTTTTTTAAGACGCTTTGCTAAAAATCTTTCATCTAAAGGTAAAAAAGGGCAATAATACGGAATATCCCTTTCGGCAATTTCAGTAATATTTTTGAAAAGAAGCTCCGGATAACCGGCAACTATCGGGCAGTTATAGGAATCTTCCTGAGAAGAAAAATCTTTTTTCTGCAAAATAATAGACGGAAAGAAAATCGCGTCAACTTTTTTGTTAAGCAAATTCATAATATGACCGTGTGCCATTTTAGCGGGATAACAAATCGTTTGCGAAGGTATTGAGCCATAACCTTCAAAGAAAAGTTTTTTGGAAGATGCTTCCGACAATTCAACTTTAAAACCGAGTTCGCTAAGTAATGTAAACCAAAGTGGGTAAGTTTCAAACATATCAAGGGCGCGAGGTATGCCGATAGTGCCGTTTTTGGCTTCCTTTGAGGATAAGGGTTTATAATAATTGAACAAACGGTTATATTTATATTCCGCCAAATTGATATGTTTGTTTTTAGGAAGACCGGCGCCGCGTTCGCAACGATTGCCGGAAATAAAATTCTCTTTCCCGCCGAAATTGCTGATAGTTAAAGCACAATGATTTGTGCAACCTTGGCAGCGGACATTGCGGGTTGTTATTTTTAAATTATCTATTTCTTCTTTTGAAAGAAGTGCTGTTTTTACGCCGTTTTCAGGGCCGCGTTTTTTGGCAATTAAAGCCGCACCGAAAGCACCCATTAACCCGGATAAACTCGGGCGGATAATTGTTTTGCCGACTTGTAATTCAAGCGCCCTAAGCAAAGCATCATTTAAGAAAGAGCCACCTTGCGCAACAATAGTATCGCCAAGTTCTTCAACATTGCGGATTTTAATAACTTTATAGCAAGCGTTTTTAATAACGGAATAAGAAAGACCTGCTGCAATATCGCCAACCGGCACGCCTTCTTTTTGCGCCTGTTTTACTTTAGAATTCATAAAAACGGTGCAGCGTGTGCCAAGGTCAACAGGATTTTTTGCTTTTAAAGCGGCCTCAACAAATTGCGGCAGTTCCATATTAAGAGATTTGGCAAAATTTTCAATAAAAGAACCGCAACCGGCCGAGCAGGCTTCATTTAAACCGATATGGTCTATTGCGCCGTTTTTTAAAGACATACATTTAATATCTTGTCCGCCGATATCCAAAACAAAGGTGGCTTTTGGCGCAAAGAAAGTAGCCGCGGTGCAGTGGGCTATTGTTTCAACTTCATCAATATCAAATTTTAGACCGGCTTTTAAAAGAGCACTACCATAACCTGTGGCAGCGGCGGATTTTATAACAAGGCCGGGTTTTTTGCGGGAGTAAATTTCCTGTAAAATCTTTATAGCAATTGTAAAAGGATCGCCGTTATTTGAGCCGTAGGAAGAATATAAAACGCGGTTTTGCTCGTCTATCAAAACGGCTTTTATTGTTGTGCTGCCGCTATCAATACCTAAATAGGCAGGGCCTTCATATTCTTCTAAAGGAAAAGTTTTGACATCACTTTTTTGGTGGCGTTTTAAAAATTCTTTTTCTTCTTTTTCATTTTTAAATAAAGGCGGTAATTTTTGAATATCTTGGTCCGTCTTTAAATCTTTTAAATCATTTATAATTTGGGGTAAAGAATATTCCTGTTCGGTATGTCTAAGAGCATATAGAGCAGCACCGATAGCAACAAAAATTTCTGCCTTTTGCGGGAAAATTGCGTGCTTTGAATCTAAATTAAGAGTTTTTACAAAGCATTTGCCTAAAGATTTTAAAAAGGATAAAGGACCGCCTAAAAAGACAACCGTGCCTTCTATTTTGCGCCCTCTTGCAAGCCCGCCGATAAATTGATTTACAACGGCTTGCATAATGGAAAGGGAAATATCACTTTTAGTGCAACCTTCATTGATTAACGGCACAATATCAGTTTTGGCAAAAACACCGCAGCGTGATGCTATAGGATAAACATTTTTTGCTTCAAGCGCGAGTGCATCCATTTGCGGAACTTCCAAATTTAAAAAAGAAGCCATTTGGTCAATAAAAGCGCCTGTTCCGCCGGCGCAGGTTTCGTTCATTCTTAAATCTGTGCCATTGGTTAAGAATGTAAGTTTGGCATCTTCCCCGCCGAGTTCAACAATAACATCAGCATTAGGGATTTTGCTTTTGATACTCAAGCCCGAAGCGATAACTTCTTGAACGAAATTTAAATTGAGTTTTGAATATAAAGTTAAAGCGCCCGAGCCTGTTAAAGCCAAGCGAAAGGAATAATTTGGAAATTTATTTTGGACTTCTTGTAAAATAGCAGTTATTTTTTGGCGAACTTCGGACATGTGGCGCTGATAAGTGGAAAAAAGTATTTCTTCCTTATCATTTATAACAACCACTTTCACCGTCGTAGAGCCGACATCAATGCCTATATTTAAAAGCTGTTTTCCCATTATTATTTATCCCCTAATCTCTAAATATAAATTATACTAAATTAAGAGATTTTGATATAGTTAAAACTTTAAACTTAGACACAAATTTGCTTATTTAAAAACTTATTTGCTATAATATAGATACGGGCCTGTAGCTCAGCTGGGAGGGGGCCTGCATGGCATGCAGGAGGTCATCGGTTCGATCCCGTTCAGGTCCACCATTTTAAATATAAAGCACTTCTAAAAAAGAAGTGCTTTTTTATTTGT
>JAZKZM010000276.1:0-2883 GCA_045612685.1 Elusimicrobiaceae bacterium | reverse complement strand
CCGGCCGGTTTGGGGTAAGGCAGATTTTATTTTAAGACGCCTATAATGCGCTTTATATTTTTGCCCGTCAATAAAGCATACCATACCGCCAACGGCCTGTTTACCTTGCAAATGGGAATTATCAAAAGCTTCAATATGGCGTATAGGTTTTTTGGAGCCAAGAATTTCACTTAATCTTTGCAGTTTGGTGCTGGCTTCAATATAAGTTTTAAGTTTTTCTTCCTTAAATTCACTTATTTTTACGCGCTCTTTCATAGAATCAAGGGAGGCAAGCAAATCTCGGTATTTTGCGGCTTCTTCATAGGCCATAGACGCGCTTGCTTTATTCATTTCGCGCGCAAGCATTTTTTGAAAAGCGCTAAAATTGCCCTCTAAAAAAAGTTTAATTTGCTTAACCATTTTTTTATATAAAGGTCTGTTTTCGGGTTTTGCGCAAGGGGCAAGGCATTGACCGGTATGATAATAAATACAGCCGTTTATTTTCTTTTCGGCAAGCGGTTTTTGTAAAGAAAAACTCCATTTGCAAGGTCTTAGCGAAATTATTTTATTTTTCCACAAAAAGCGCAAAAGATTATTTAAAAGCGCAACTTTCGGGTAAGGCCCAAAGTATAAAGAGCCGTCTTCTTTATACTGCCTTGTTAAAACAAGTCTTGGAAAATCTTCACTTGTTAATTTTAAATAGGGATAGCTTTTTGCGTCTTTTAACATTGTGTTAAAAAACGGCTGATAGCGTTTGATTAATTTATTTTCAAGCAAAAGAGCATCGCGCTCACTTGCGCAAACGATATAATCAATTTTTGCAATTAAAGGTATTAAAAGCGGAATCTTCCACGCTCGGCTAATAAGTTCGCCTTTGGTAAAATACTGGTGAACTCTGGCTGAAATATTTTTTGCCTTGCCGATATATATTATGAAGTTTGTTTTATCCCTCATAATATAAACGCCGGGCTTTTTGGGAAGTAAACTCAAATCTATCATTATTTAAAAGGTAAACGCCCGGCAAAAATATCGGCAATAGGTTTGGTGGAAGGGCTTTTTTCCAAAATAATTTTGATAATTGAAGTTAAGGGAACAGCCAAAAGTGCACCCATCGGCCCCCAAACAAGTGCCCAAAAAATCAAGCAAGCAAGCACGACAACAGGGTTAAGATCCATCCCTTTACCCAGCCAGCGTGTTTCAAGAATATTGCCGACAACAAAATGAACTACGCTTGCCCCAAGTAATGCAAACCAAAATTGCCAGGAAAAACCATATTGCAAAAACAAAACCGGCGCCGGCAAAAGCGTTGCAATAACAGGGCCGAGATTGGGAATAAAATTTAACATAAAAGTTAAAATGGCAAACATAAAAGCAAGTTCCGTTTTAACAACGCTTAAAACTATCCAAACAAAAAATGCCGCCATTAAGGAAACAGCAATTTTAATTAAAAGATAATAAGAAATTTGCTTTTCAATATTCATAGTAAATTTGCTTTTTTCGGTAGAAGAGCCCATCAACATAAAAATAACAAATAAGCAAACAAGCATAGTGCTTGTAAAGAGCGAAACTATCCCCCCGCCCATACTGCGCGCCATATTAAAAAGCGGCAAGCGGTTAAGATAATCTGCCAGCATATCTGTATTTGCGCTTATTCCGAGTTTATGTAATTGTTCAGAAGACCACTCCATAACATAAGTTAATTTTTGGGAGTAAATATCCGCGCCGGAAATAAATGATTCTATTGAGTTTGAAACAAATAAAACTATCAAAAATAAAATTGCTATAAATAAAGTAGCGCTTAAAATAAGCCCCAAAACCCTTGGCACGCGCCATTTATCTTTAAGCCAAGCCGCAATTGTGTTTGATACGATAGAAATAAACAAAGCAATAACAAAAGGCACAAGCATACTTTTTGTGTAAATAAATATCCAAGTTAAAGCCGCTGCCGCAATAATAACAAGGCAAGTATTTATCAAAGGTATATTTTGTTCAAGTTTACTTTTAAACATTTATATTTCCTCCATTTCTTTTTGCCAGGCAGCAAGGCTTGCATCACTTGGCATACGCAAATCACCGCGCGGACTTAAGCCAAAAGCACACACTTTTACACCGTCGGGCAAGCAAGAGCGTTTAAATTGCTGGCTAAAAAATCTTCTAAAAAATATTTCAAGGTATTTTTTTAGTTCGGTTGCAGTATATTTATTTTTAAAAGCACTTTCAGCCATAAAAAATATTTTTTTAGGACCGAAATTATAGCGCATTAAATAATATAAAAAGAAATCGTGCAGTTCGTATGGCCCGATAGAAAGTTCCGTTTGTTGTGTGCCTTTTTTGGTGGCGGGCACAAGTTCGGGGCTAATCGGCGTATCTAAAATATCTTTTAAAAGTTTGGCAATTTTAGGATTTGCGTTCTCGGCATAATTTAATGTTAAGGCTTTTATTAAAGTTTTGCTAATACCCGCGTTTACGCCATACATTGACATGTGGTCGCCGTTATAAGTGCACCAGCCAAGCGCAAGTTCGGATAAATCGCCCGTTCCTATAACAAGCCCGCCTGTTTGATTGGCAAGATTCATTAAAATTTGTGTGCGGTAGCGCGCTTGGGTATTTTCAAAAGTAATATCGTGATTTTTGGAACTGTGCTTTATATCTTTTAATTGGGATAAACAGGTACTGGAAATATTTATTTCTTTAGTTGTTGCGCCAAAGGCTTTTGCTAAAGCAAGCGCATTTGCGCGCGTTCTTTTGCTGGTTGCAAAAGCGGGCATTGTTATTGCCAAAATATCTTTATTTGTGCGGCCAAGCAATTTTAAAGTATGCGCACAAACAATTAAAGCCCAGGCGGAATCAAGCCCGCCTGAAATACCCAAAACTAAAGTTTTTGCGCCGGTATGTATCAAGCGT
>JAZKZM010000275.1:0-1502 GCA_045612685.1 Elusimicrobiaceae bacterium | reverse complement strand
AATGGCTTACGAAATGACACAGTACAAAGGTAAGGTGTGCGAAAGAATAGAGCATAATAATTGTCTATTAAAATTTCACACAAACGCATTTATAAACTGTAATTATTGTAAATTGGCAGAACACTTAATAACCGAAAAAGGCTACCGCAAGGCATCCGAGGTTGCGAGGGAGATATTTGAGGAGATTGATAAAATCTATAAAAATAGTGAAACCGCAGAATATTCAAAGGAGTTTGGTTTCATTGTTCGTTGGAATTTTGACAAAATAAAGTATCTCAAAGGACTTGCCGAACTCAAAAAGAAATACACGGAGGATAAACAATGATTTTCGGAACAAAGAAATACAGGCTTTCATATCGTTTGAAAAGGTGGTGGAAAAGTAATTTCTCACCCTATAACAGAGAAGAAAACTATCAATGCGCTTTTGGTATCCGTTGCAAAGGTTATAAACGGAGCGAGAAATGCAAAAATCGTTTTAATCCGTTGGTATGCGGTGAATGTTGGCGAGCTGATAGATTAAAGCGCAAAAGAAAGAAATACACGGAGGCCGCAAATGACGAGCGCAGAGATTAAACAAGCAATGGTAAGCCTTGCACCCGTAATACACCGAGGCATAGAATACCAGAGGATAAGCGCATACATATACCGTATATATTTAAACCCCGTAACTCATAAATACCGTGAGGCTTTCCAGGTGGAGTTATTGGATAAGAACGGCAATAGCGTAACCATTGCCGATACAAACGAGATCAAATTAAAAGAATGACCGAGAGGGAGGGAAAATATGAATTACTTGGAGAAAACACACGAGAGCTATAATTTTTATTACAAGCTCTATAAAGCGGCTTGGTGCAAAAAATCTGGCTTACCGATGTATGCCAAAAAAGATTGGCCCACCGTTGAAGAAAACCAGCTTTACACGATAACAAGAGCGAAAAAAGCAAAGGTGCAAATTGATACTAATACCGTTTGCGCCTGGTATCGTATGCCAAACGGCTACACCCCATTATTTAAGACAACACCAGAGGAGGTAACAAAGTGAAAAACAAAGGACTTATTAAGCTGCGAGTAGATCACGATTTAACACAAATAGATATGGCCGCAATATGCGGAGTGAGCAAGAGTACATATAACTTTATTGAAAACGGCAAGCGCCGAGGATCTAAAAAGTTTTGGCAGACCATACAAACATACTTTAACCTGGACGGTGAGCAGATGTGGAAACTACAAAACCCTTAAATTTAAGGCTTTTAAGCAATAAGCAGAGCAAAGCGCACGCTTTCAATGCTACGGCACGCAACATTAAAAAATAAAATGTTTCACGAGAAACAATTTAAAAGGAGGCAGTAAATATGGCGGTATCGGCATTAGCTAAAATGATTACAAGCTCGGTAGAGATCACCGAGGCAAAGTATGATGCGCTCTTGAGGGATCGGGAGCAATTAAGGATTTTAAAAAACTTTATCAAGCTGCAAAACCCGTTAACCAAAACAGACCTTTTA
>JAZKZM010000274.1:0-7410 GCA_045612685.1 Elusimicrobiaceae bacterium | reverse complement strand
TTTTCGCTACTCATTTCCGCAGAAATGTTTTTTACCTCGCAAAGCTTTTTTACATCGCCGAAAGTAACGGTATTTGCCTCGGCATCAAATGTATAAAGCGCATACACAAGCCTACTACAACCTCTGTACTGTCTTGCCATTTTTTAAACCTCCAAATAATCTGTTTTTTCAACATCTACCGCACGGCTAAACCAGGTATTATTATAAGTGCCGTTGCCGTAGCCTATGCCCTCGGCATCATAGCCCTTGCTCTTAAGCTGCGTTATAGCCTCCAGCAAGCCCGTATAAAGCCGTGTAGCATCTTTCGTATACCATTTAAGCGTAAACTCGTACAAATGCTCTTGCGCCTTGTTATCGGCGCTTACGGCATTGCCCGTATAGTCCTCGCTTACGGTAAAATATTCGTCTGGTAAATCGGCTGGAGCATCGCCCTCAATATATACGGGTATCATTTCGCCGCTATCATTGAGTATTATTAAATCTTCATCAAGTCTAATCATCGCTTGCCTCCATTACCGTTTTAACAACATATCCAAAGCGCTTTTAAAAATCTCGCTTTGCAACTTTTCAACATCTTTTTTAACTCGGCCCTTTACCTTTATGGCATTATATAAGGCCTTATCTTTTGATAGGTGAGGTGTACCGTAAGCAAGTATTAGCGCCTCCTCGGCCTCGGCAAGATCAAAGCCAGCGTAACCCGTAACCTCTGTGCCGTCTACCTCTACTGGCATTTTCTTTACCTTTTCCAGCGAGGCCCTCGCTTTACCTTTAGAGTAACCCTCTCCCTCTTCAAAGCTATATTTACTGTTGTCAAGCGCTTTTTCGCACTCTTCGTTTACAAAATCTTTAGTATATCGTATTGTGTCCTCTACAACCGCTAAAAGCATATCGCTGCCGCCGAGCTTGTCTATATCCTCGGCAAAATCTAAAAAGCCTTTAAAGTCTAAGCTAAAGCCTTTGTTTTGTGCCATTTAAGCACCTCCGCTTATTTCCTCAAGCGTAAGTATTACATAACGGCTGCGCATTTCTACATTTTCGGGCTTGCCCTTGATCTCGTAATCAATGCCGCCAATCGTTAATATATCTGCCGCCGCAAAAGGATTTTCAAGCTTAAACCAGGTTGTAAAGGTGGTTTTTTCGTTAACAACTGTTAAGCCGTTTGCGTTTATCTCTGCCGTGCCTTTCTGCTTAAATTTCCCTCTCACCGTTCCAAAGTTTTTATATACCTTTGTGCTACGGTTGTTTACAAGCTCCAATTTAGCCCTTTTATGCACGGCTGGAGTTACAAACTCTCTTATAGGCGCTGGCTTATACATTGCGCCACCTCCTTTATAAATCCTCGCTATGAGGGTGATTTATGCGCAATGTTGCTATCATACTTTCGGCGGTTTTTGATATTTCGCCGTCCTCTACAAGATCTGTTACAATCTTTGCAAGGATATATGCCGCATCTGCCGAGTTTATAAACTTTTTGCTAACTCCCTTTTCGTATAGCTCAAGCTTGGCATACTCTGCCCAATTTTTTACAAAATCATCTTGGCCGCTATCGCCTAAGTTTGTCATATTAGCTATAATTTCGTTTTGCATCTTCTCACCTCTCATAGTTTGGAAAAAAGCGAGAGGCTAAGGAGGCAACCTAAAAGCCTCTCACGCTTTTTTAAATTGATTATTAGCCTACGGTAATCTTGGTAATGCCGTGCTGCGCTACAACCTCTGCGCCAAGCTCTACATCGCCACGGATCGTATCCATAAGCTTATCAAAAGCAAAGTCCTCACTTACTGCGATCTCATACGCAGAGAAAAGGTCAAGCTCAATGTTCTTAGGCTGGCCGTAAAGGAGCGTACCAGTTGTAAGGTTTTTGTTAAGCACATACTTAACAATAGTGCCGCCGTCCTTGATCGTACCAGTATTGGGGTTATCATCGGGTATGATCTCAAATACTGCCTTTTTATCGGCTGTACCTCTTACCTTACCAAGCGTGATAAGGTCAGCCTTGCAAAGCTGGAGGTAAGCTGCGCCCTCTATGCCCTCATCTCCGCCGTAATCAAGCACAATATCTCTAACGGCATTTTCATTGAGTGCGGAAACGGTCTGCGTTTTAACAAGCGTAGAGGCAAGCACCTTTTCTGTAACAATTCTTGCCGCCTCTTTGCGCAGAGCAAGGAGCGCCTTTTCCTTTACTTTTGCCTCGTACTGCAACGGGCTCTGTTTCTTGGTCTGCTTTGAAATACCGTCAAGTATAGCAATGCTTTCGGGTGTAATATCAACAAAGCCAAAGGTTGCGCCCGTACCAGCCGCCGCAGATCCCTCGGTCTGTGCTGCTGCTGCCGCATCGGTCTTGGTGTATGCAATTCTGTTCTTGCCCATACCCTCGCAGTTAACTACTTTAACGAGATCAATAATGCTTGATACACCAGCAAAGCCGTTTTCGTTAATGCCGCTTACCTCTGTGGGTGTAGCAATGTTGCCGCTTGATACAAGTACGGCTCTTGTTTCCTCGGTGGTTGTTCTGGTCTTGCCAGTTTCTACAAATTTCTTTGCGTTTGCGGTTCTCTCTTCAATGTTCATCGTGTTAGCTCCTCTGCTTTCTTTAGTCATAAAATTAAGTTTGTTTCTCTTGGGCTGCTCCTCTTCCTCGGTAGGCTTGCCCTCTTCCTCGTTGGGCTTGTCAAGCTCTGCAATCTGCGCATCAATCTCGGCAAGCTCTGCCTCAAGCTCCTCCTTTTTGGCCTTAAGCTCGTCAAGCTCCTCGCCAGCCGCCTTAAGCTCTGCCTCGTCATCGCTCTCGGTGTTTACCTTTTCCAGAGCCTCAACACGCTTTGCGAGATCTTCAAGATCTGCCGAGCGCTTGCTTTTCTGGCTTTCCAGATACTCTTTAGTGGACATTTTTTGCACCTCATAATTTTTATTTTATTTATGTTTTTCAACCTCAACACCTCGCACCTTTTCAAAGCCTCCGCTTTGTCTTTCTTCTTGCTCTCCAGCAAGTCATAAGAACGGGCGTATATCTCGGTTAAATCACCATAAGCCCCGTTAGGGCAAATAGCCACATCAAAAAGCTTGTCAATCTCCATAATGGTACGGTGCAGATCGTTATTATCGTCTTTTTCCTCCGTCCATTTTGTAACGGTGAAAGCAAAGCTACCCTCGGTAAGCAACTTATTGCGTACCATTTCGTATACATCTCGGTTGGTGCTTGTATCTATTAACTCTGCGTGCATAAATACGCCGTGATCGTCAATAGTGAGCTTTAGGCTGCCGTTTCTCGTCCTTGCAAGTATAAAAATGTTGTCATTGTGGTTATACTTAAGGCAAACATCGCTCATATCTGCGTTAGCAAATGCGTTGCGGTCTACCTTTTCGTACCAACCGTCAAAGAAACAATCAATATAGGTTTCTTTATCAAAAACAATCGGGTAGCCCTCTATAATCATCTTGGCCGCCTCTTGCTCGTCAGCCCTTACCTCAAGGGCCTCGGTTGCAAGTCGCAACTCTTTTAGCTTTTTTTCTTTCATTCCGTCACACCTCCATTATCAACGGTTTCGACGCCGTCAAGGTTGTTAAAGCCTCTCGGCATCGTCTGGCCCTCACCGTTAGGCAACGGCGCATAACCCAGCATTTCTCGGTATTCGTCTTTCATAAATACACCAGCCGCAATAGTGCTTTGTATTATGCTCACAATTTCACTTGTAGCCATAAGCTGCACCTTATGTGGATATAGTACAATTTGATCGCCGTGGCTCGTTTGCCAGTTAGAGAAAAATACTTTGCTCATTGCCTGGCCCAAGCTTACCGCCGCTGGCTCTATCCAGTTTTCATATAGGGCCTCTTTGCTTTGCGTTGTCCAGTTGCCCGTAAGCATATCAAGAGTAACACCCTCATATATAAAGGCATTTTCTTTAAGCTCGTGCAAGGTTGCCGCATCTACAAGCTTTAGATCTCGTTTAAGCGCCACATAATCTGCGCCGTTATCCAGCACGGGCACTTTGCCTTTTGCCGTTCTTATATCCTCTATAAACGCATCTCTTATAGTTTTGTTTTTATCATTGTCGGCGGCATAGCCATTTATTTTTAAATAGCCGTCAAACATACACCCGATCTTAGCCGCCTCGGCTATCGTTTCTTTTATCGTGTGGTATGCCTCTAAGATACTGTGTATATCGGCGCTTGCGTTGTTATCGTACTTGCCGCCGCCCATATACTGTTGATCTTCCAGGTTATCTCGCCATACAACAACATCGGTATAGGCTATTTCTACCTCGTGAGCGTAGCCCTCAAATTTGAATACAAAATAAAGCTTGCCGTTTTCGTATTCTTTAAGGATCGGCTTAGCCTCTGGCAGCAACACATACAAGCCATAGTAAATCGTGGTATTGTTCTTTGCCTCGCTATCTACAAATATATAGCAAGTCTTATCTTGCCGCCTTTTCCAATAGGCTTGCGCCAAAAATTCATAGGTAGTTTGGTAGTGGTTAGGGTTGCGCAGCACCTTTGCTATACTACTATCGGTAATTGTTGTTATTTTCCCGTTTTCGTTGCGTATGTGCCGAGGCTCTAACTTGCCGAAAAGCCTACATTTCATTTGCACGGCGCTATATATAACGCTGCTATATAGGTTATTGCTGCCAAACCTTGAAAAGCTCGGCTCATAACCAACCATACTAACTGCATCGTTAAAGGTATTATGTTTCGCAGCTTTTGGCTTAAATAATTTCGTTAGAATATTTGCCACTTTCGCACTCCCTTACTGTAAATATTGATTAAATGTTACCTCGTTTTTTTCAAGCGTAGCATAGAGAATAATTAAAGCTACTACACCGTCAATTTTGCGGCTATATTGGCCGTCTATTTTCTCTGGCATTATAAGATCGCCTACGATCTTTGCGCTCATATTGCCAAAGCAATATTTAATTACGGGGTTATTGCCGTAATTTATTAACCGTGCGTGTAAATCTCGCTCTACCGTTTTCATAGGAAAACTCATTAGCTTGCTATTTTGATAGATTTTCATTGTGTTAAAGCCGTAGCCCGTCTTTTTATCGCACCAGAGCAAAAATACATCACTATGCCACGGATCGTAACCGATCATTATAGTTTCTATGCCGTAATTATCTCGCAAAGATTGATACCAATCGGCTATATTTTTTTGATCTATTTTGTTACCCTTGCAAACCGTTATATAAGGCATATTCGTTACGGGGTTAATGGTGTGCGCCCATTCCTCGTACTTTGCGCCGTTGTCTTTATCCTTTAATTTGCTTTCGGGTATAAAGAATTGCGGTACAACATACTTTGTATCATCGCCACGGCGCATAAATAGCGCCTCTGCTACCGCTAAATCGCCGCAATCGGCAAGATCCACCGCACCTAAACATACCTGGCCTTTAAAATCGGCAAGAGTAAACGGCGCTTGATCGTACCAGTATTCCTCAAGCGTAAGCCAAGCGCTTGCATTTGAGCATTTTACATTACAATCCTTAGTTAAATAATGCATACGGCTCTCTTTGTCAAGCAATGCCTTTTGTCTACTTTGCAACAAAAAGCTATATTTCTTAACACCGTAAATTAAACTTGGGTTGCTTTTCTGTAAAAGCTCAATATCGCCCCAGCACTCTGCCTCATCGTCTTGCTCATAGAGAAAAGCTATATAGTGTATATCCTCTATCTCGTCATTAAGCCAAGCGTTAGCGTATGCTAAATCTTTATCATAGGCCATACCGTCTAAAAAGCCGTTTGTTGATATGCCTATATTTAGCCTCTCCTCGTGCGTACTCTGCGCTCGGTCTGCGGCCTCGCCTATTTCGTTAGTTTTTCTATCGTGCTTTTCGTCCTCTACCACTTTTTTAAGGTTAAAACCGTCTTTATTCTGCGTTTTGGAGGAAAGGCGAAAAACTTTAATGTTTTTAAAGTTGTTTTTTATCTCGGTGAGGTTGTGGCTGGTTATTTCGTTCTTTATATCCAGCCTGGAGCGCATACCAGCTACCTCGCTCCATATAAATTTTGCTTGCCTATCGTCATTTGATACGCACGCTATGTTTATACCGCCCTCGCCTATAAAAAGATCTGTGTTTATATCGGCTGCAATCATTGTACTTTTGCCGTTTTTTCGTGCTACCTCTAACTCGGCCTTAAGTATTAACCGCAACCCCGTTGCTTTTTCGTAAAAAGAGTAAATAGCCTCGTAAAATGCCTTTTGCCAAAGCATTAAACTTATCGGCTCGTTATAATATGGCGCATAACCTTGCAAGCATAAGCTTTCCTCAAAAGCAAAGCGCTTATAGCACTCGGTAGGATCAAATATAAAACGCTCGTCCTCAAAGTAACCCATAAGCTTTTTAACGGCTTTCTTGATCTTTGCGCCTACAATAAGCCGCTTGCGCTCGCCGTTTATCTCAATATAGCCCCTTTTTATAGCCTCGTGATATTGATATATATACGAGTTTTTAATTAAGTCATTCAAAGCGTGCCAATGCCTTTAATAACGGGCTTTCCTCCGTTGTTTCATCGTCCAGGCTGCGCAAAATCTTTGTAGCTATATCGTTTTTCTGGGCTTGCTTATCGTGTATAACCTTGTGGATCGGCAATACAACTTGCTCGGTAGGGTTATTCGGGTTAATAATGTACTCTTGCGCCGTGCTTAGCTTGAGTAAATCGGCCTCAAGCTTTACAAAATCCTTAAGCAAGGAAAGTACAAAGCTCTTTTTAGGCTCTTTTATATCATTTAGCACGGCTGCTAACTCATCGTAACGCTCCATTATGTTGCCTCCTTGTTGCGTAACGGCGCATTTCGTACCGTATTTAACTTTATTGTGCATCTTTGTTGCAAATATGCACAATAAATGCGCAGTTTTGAAAATAAGTTGCACTTTTTTTCAAAAACAACTTAAATTTAACTTGTTTTTTAACTCGTGCTTTTTAAGTTAGCCCTTTATTTAATTTTATAATTCTTTTTTGGGCTTTTTGTGCCTTGTTTTTGATTTTTTGGGGAAATTTCAAATTTTCGGTGCGTGCAGAGAAAAGCTCCCCCTCTTGCAGTCTACCCCGAAAGCAAAAAACTTTTTGCACGGGGGGTTAACTTATGCAGTTTGGTTGTTAGATCCTACGCTAACTATTTCGTAGCCCTCCTCTACGGGCACGGAAATAATGTTATTTGTTACATATTCCTCGTTTTTCTGCATTATACTGTACTGCGCATATACTCTCTGCTCGGCTGGCAAAAGGTTGCCCTCTTCGTCATAGTTTTCGGATTGCGTAAGATCATAAAAGCACCAGCCCTCTGCCGAGTAAAGCTGCCATATTGTGCGTGTCATTGAGCCGAAAGTTCTTTCATACTCATAGATATAAAGCCCCTCTTTAAAGAGAAATGCGCCCTCTGGTATTGTTCTCTGCATAAACTCAACCTCTCCTAT
>JAZKZM010000273.1:0-1125 GCA_045612685.1 Elusimicrobiaceae bacterium | reverse complement strand
ATAATTTATTTAGGAACAAAAAAGTTCCAAATGTCTTTTTAAAAGACTTAAGTTAATAAAAGGAAGTAGAAATAATCATGGCAAACGGAAAAGTGAAATGGTTTAATGATCAAAAAGGGTTCGGTTTTATCGCACCCGAAGATGGCTCTAAAGAGCTTTTCGTTCACTATCAAGACATTCAAGGCGACGGCTTTAAAACCTTAGCAGAAGGTCAAGAAGTAAGCTACGAAGTCGTAGAAACCGAAAAAGGTCTTAAAGCAGTAAAGGTCACCAAGAAATAAAACCTTTTTATGCTATAAACCTGTGTGCAGACTTGTTTGCGCACAGGTTTTTTGTTGGCAAATGATTATTTATAAAAATGAAAAACCCTCTAAAAATTACAAATAAAGATGAACAAGGCTCAATAAAATTACTTTTAAAAATAGCCTTGCCTTTAATTATAACAACCTCATCGCAAAGCATAATGCAGTTTGTGGATAGGATGTTTCTTGCCTGGTATTCGCCGGATGCTTTGGCGGCTTGTTTGCCGGCGGGCTTAATGTCTTTTGCGATAATATCTTTTTTTGTTGGAACTTGCGGTTATACAAGTGTGTTTGTGGCAACTTATTACGGGCAAAAGCGCTATGCCAGTTTGAGTATTGCTTTGTGGCAAGGGGTTATTTTGGGTTTAATTTCCGGTTTGATTATTTTGGCTTTAACACCGCTTGGTTCTTATATAATAATGTCTTCTAATCACGATAGCGCCGTTAAAATTTTAGAAAATCAATATTTTTTCATACTTTGTGCTTTTGGTGGTTTTGCCGTTATAAACAATGCTCTTGCCGGCTTTTTTACCGGCCAAGGTAAAACGGCAATAACAATGGTTGTAAATTTGGTCGGCAATATCGTAAATATAGTTTTAAATTATGGCCTTATTTTTGGCAAATGGGGTTTGCCGGAAATGGGTATCAGAGGAGCTGCTTGGGCAACGGTTATCGGCGGGTTTTGCTCAATGGCACTGTTTTTATTAATAATTTTTAGTCCTAAAATAAATAGACAATTTAAAATTACTCGGTTGTTTGGCTTTAATAAAAACGCATTTATACGGCTTATAAAATACGGCATACCAAACGGCTTTGGCTTTTT
>JAZKZM010000272.1:0-3895 GCA_045612685.1 Elusimicrobiaceae bacterium | reverse complement strand
AATAACGAGCTGTTTTTGGAGTTCACTTGTGCCTTAGGTTGCCCTAAAGCTCTCCGCGTTCCTCACGCGGTTCCAAAAACACTTTAAATTTTATGTAAGCACATAGCCTACCTAATTAGTATATCAAAAAAGAACACTTTTTGTAAAAAGTGTGGCGCGTAAAATTACTTTTGCAAAGCAAAAGCCAGCGCGCATTTGTAGGATTCTTCGCTGAAAAAATAATCAAAAAAAGAACAAATTTTGTAAAAAGAGTAGCACAAAAAATTCTTTTTTGAAGAAAAAGTCAGCGCGCTTTTGTAGGACGGAGAGTCAAAAGAAGTCTTGCTTATTTTTTTTTTTTTGATAAACTACTTTTGTTAAGTTTAATCAAAACAAAAGGAGTTGGTATGAAAAACCGCGCATTTACGCTTATAGAATTATTAGTCGTTGTTTTAATAATTGGTATTTTGGCAAGTATCGCCGTTCCGCAATATCAAAAAGCAGTTTGGAAATCCAAGATCATTCAAGTTGTTAATTTAGTTAGGGCTGTAGGAAATGCTCAAATAGCTTATGAGCTTGCTAATGGCAGATATGCAAGCAGCCCTGAAGAATTAGATATTAGCTTTACTTGCCCTGAAGGGTGGGCATGTGTAATGGAAACTAAGCAGACTGAGATTTATGACCCTGTATCCGGCAATATAGGAGTAATTTATCGTCATGCGCCTGATACAGGCACTCCGTCATTTGAGAAAAAAATATATTGTTGGGCTCGGGCCAGTGATCAAAAAAAAGTTGATATTTGTGCTTCTTTTGGTCCTTTATACCTTAAAAGTGGCGGTTATGCCAGATATCTTATTCAATAATTTATAATTTTAGATAAAATAATACCCTAATAAAAAATATATTAGGGTATTTTAGTAAGTAATCAATATTCGGTTTTTTCCGTATTTTCGGCCCAGGCCTCAAAAGGTGTATTATCGGTGGGTAAATCAATTTTTATAGTTTTTATTTTGCGTTTACTTTTAGGTTGGGCAAATTCTTTATAGATAAAAGAATCATCAAAACCGGCTTTAGCGGCAAGTTTTTTATCAGCGGCATAATAAAGTGCTTTTGGCCTTGCCCAATAAATTGCGCCAAGGCACATAGGGCAGGGTTCTGCACTTGCATAAATTATACAATCTTTAAGTTCAAAATTTTTAAGTTTTTTGCACGCTTCTCTTATAGCGTTAACTTCGGCATGGGCTGTTGGGTCATTACCCGGCACAACGCTGTTATGGGCTTTTGCAATAACTTTTCCGTTCTTTACAATTACTGCACCAAAAGGCCCGCCAAGACCTTCTTTTGCGCTTTTCTTGGCAAGATTAATTGCCATAGTTAAAAATTTTTCGTGTTGAGTCATATAATCCCCCTTTAATCTATTCTAAAATGCGTGCCGCAACTTTCTTTATGTTTTAAGGCGGCGTAAACTACCAAAAGGGCCACTTGCGTGCCGTTTCTTAAATTAAGCAACTGCGGGGTAAGTTTATAATCTTTATAAAATATATCAATTTCATTTTTAAGATGTCTTAAAATCTTTTCGGCCCTATCTAAGCGGCTTTTGCTGCGCACTAAGCCCACATAATTCCACATAGTATTTTTTAGGGTTTGAATATCTTGTAAAATAAGGTTTTCGTCGGGTGTTTTTGCGGGGCTTTGCCAATCTTTGGGGCGCGGAATATAAAAATCTTTTTTCTTAATTTCTTTTATATCTTCTTTTGCGCAAATTAAAGCACTTGCGCACGCCTCTAAAAGCGAAGTGCTGGCAAGGCGATTTGCCCCGTGAAAGCCGTTGCAGGCGCACTCGCCAATGGCGTTTAAGTTAAAAATATTTGTTCTTGCCTTTTCATCCGTCCAAATACCGCCGCAAAAATAGTGCATAGCCGGCACCACGGGGATGGGCTCTTTTGTAATATCAACGCCTGCTTCTAGGCAAGTTTTATAAATGTGGGGGAAACGCTTTTTTATAAAATCGCCCGTCATAGATGATAAATCTAAATAAACGCAGTCTGCGCCTGTTTTAAGGCGTTCTTCTTCAATGGCGCGGGCCACAATATCCCTTGGCGCTAAATCTTTTAAGGGGTGGTATTTTGCCATAAACGGCTCTTTTTTACTATTGATTAAAATTGCGCCTTCGCCGCGGACTGCTTCGGAAATCAAGGCACTTCTGCCTTTTGCAAATGCCGTCGGGTGGAATTGGGTATATTCCATATTTATAACCCTTGCGCCGATTCTATAGGCCATTGCAATTCCGTGGCCAAAAGACTGCGGGCAATTTGTTGTATGTTTATAAATCTGCCCGATACCGCCGGTAGCAAGAATAGTTTTTTTAGCGGTAATGGCGCAAACTTCGCCTGTTTTATTATTCAAAGCATAAGCGCCAAAGCAGGAAAGCGGTTTATAAATATCATTTTTTATTGTTGAGTTATGAGATAGCGTTAGCAAATCTAAGGCGGTAGTATTTTCCAAAATAGTAATATTTTTTTGTTTTTTAAGGGCGCGCTGCATAGCAAAAATTATTGCTCTGCCGGTTGAGTCATTACTATAAATAATTCTTTTTTTGCTGTGGGCGGCTTCTTTAGTAAAAAGAAGATTGCCCTTTTCATCCCTGTTAAAATCGGTATTAAAAGTTTTAATAAAAAACTTTTCAACGGCTTCAAAACCGCTTTTACACATAATTTGGACTATTTCTTCATTACAAATATTGCAGCCGGCTTTTTGTATATCTTTTATAAGGTCGTCAAAATTTTTGCTTGGCTCATAAACAATACCGCCTTGGGCAAGATTGCTGTTGCAATCATTTAATGCGCCCGCACTGATAAGCACGCATTTAAGTCCGCTTTTTGCTGCTGCGTAAGCATAAAGAGAACCGGCAATACCGCTGCCGATAACAAGGCAGTCTGTTTTAATTGTTTTCATCTAATATTTTAAGAACGGCTTTTAAAGAGGCGTTCTCCTCCTTAAAGGGAATATTCAAAGACCAGGCAAGTTCTTCTATTAAAGAAGCGCAGGACTCTGCTAAATTATTTTGTAAAGTTAATGGGTCAATATTTTTATCAAATCTTATAAAGTCTTCGGCGATTTGTTTTGTTTCTTTAGTAGTTTTAACTAAAGCACCGCGCGCATTTGTTATATAAACGCGCTCAAGCAGCGGGCTTATAAAACCAAGTTGTTTATAAAAATTATTTGCAAGTTTAAAGAATAAAACAATATCTTTAAAAACATTTTTTAAATCAACGCCGTTTTCCTGCGGATTTAAAAGCGTTCTATAAGAAATTAGACCATAAGAATTTAATTCTATTGTGGAAAATTGCCCTTTTTTAACAATAATTCCGTCTTGAACGGTATTAATATTATGGTCTAAAATAAAATTATTAAGTTTAATTTTTTGTAAAAGTGCGGGTAAATCTTTATAATTAATTGTTGGCGTTTGCGGATATAAAGGAATCAAAGTAAAAGCAGCCGTCAACTGATTTGTTTTTAAATTTTGCGCAATTAAGAAATTATTAAAATGGGCTTGTGCTTTATCTAAAAGGATATGGCGCAGACTTTGGCTTTTCTTTCTGTTATCAAGTAGCCAGGGCAATTTATCTGGGTGGACGATAACTTCCGGTCTGGAAGATTGCCCCGTTCTTATATAAGCCCTTTTTAAATCGCCTACTAAATGCGGTGTCAAATTGCTTTGCGGTATATTTATTACAACATACATATTATTATTGTGGGGGTTTTTACAGGTGGCAATATCCACAAAGACAACAGGGTCAATATAATTTTGAATAATACTTTCAATCTGCGGCCTTATTTTTGTGTGAAAGGGTTGACCGTTAAAAGGGGGGATAGGTTTATCGTTTTCATCTTTAACACCGATTATTATTGTGCC
>JAZKZM010000271.1:0-5045 GCA_045612685.1 Elusimicrobiaceae bacterium | reverse complement strand
ATTAGAAATTTTTGTATTAAACTTTCCGGCTTCGGTATATTCTACCTGTTTACCTTCTAAGGAATGTATTATCCCGGCAACAGAAATATAGTTCTTTCCGCGCCCAGCTTTATTTGACATCGGATAAGAAATTTGAACATCCTTAAAATACATTTCATCAGGCATCAAATCCGGCAAAGCCGATAATTTAAGAGTATATTTAGGCTGCACGATTAAAGCAGTCAAATCTTTGGTATTTTCTTTCATAGTAGCAACCCTATCATTAATCTGAGCGGCAGATAAATCTCGGAACTCTTCTATTCCGTCTTCCTTTAAAATATTTTTCTTTTGGAAAGAGACATAAGTAGTCATAGAAGAAAACAGAACATATATACCCCATAATATCAAAAGAACCAAAATAAGTAAAGTAATTTTCCATAGAGAAAGAGTGCCTTTAATCTCTTCTCTGGAAGAGCGGTGCTTTTTTATCATATCAATATCAGGGATATTGGTATTTATAAATTTTAAACAAGCGCCCATAGCAGCAATTTCCGCAAAACCGCTTACTTTAAAACCGAAAATATCTTCTATATTCCATTTGCGCACATTCTTTTTTGTTTCCATTTCAAGCAAAGGCGCCCAATCCATTTGGGAAGTTTGCGAAATAACAACAATATCTTCAAAAACATTTTTTTCTATTTGCTTAGATATAAAATCAACACAATTATTAACTTCCAAACGATTGCGTGTGCCCATAGAAGGATTGACTTCAACCTCACGCATTAAAACAGGAGTATTATCTATAGCAAATAAAAACTGTCCCTCATAGGAAGAGAAATTAGCATAAATCTGCCCCACATTTTTCTGAGCTTCTTTATCGGTTTGATTAAAAAGTCTTAATACTGATAAAGGAGAAGTTTCAACGGAAACAAGGTTTAAACCTATGGTTTTCATACCTGTTTCCAATGCGGCAACTATCAATTTAGAAGTTAAAGAGAAAACAACCTCTAATTGTTTATTTTTTGTCAACTCTGCATTAAAGGGTCTGATAGAGAAATCATATACAGCTCTTTCAAAAGGATAATGAATATATTTTCTAGCCTGAAGAGGAACTGCGCTTTTCCAAAAGCGTCTTGGGGTATCGGGCATAACGAAATGACGGTGCACGCTGAAATTAGGGGCCAAAGATACCACAACGTCTTTTGTTATCCATTCCTTGCTGTCTATAATCTTTTTTATAGGTTCAAGCCATTGTTTAGGATTAGCAAAAAATCCTTCATTTAAATCCGCCGGACGCAAAACATCGGTTCTAATATCTTTTAAAGCAAGTTTAACCAAAGAATCAACTTCTATTCCGCCGGATTTCTCCATAATTTGGGCAACATATATATCTGTTAAAGATATATATATACCTATACAATTTTTATAACTCGGTCTTTCTATACCTAAGAATTTCTCTAATCTTGATTTTAAACTATATTCCATAAATACCCTATATTTTTATAAGAGAGCTTCTAAAGAAGCATCATAAGCATCTTCCTGGGCAGGCGTTGCCGATGGATTAACAACTGTATTTTGCGATGATGTCGTAGTGGTGGTTGTAGTTGTCGTCGTTGTTGTTGTTTCGGTTATTGTTGAATCCGCAACTTCATCCGTATTTACGGAAGTCCTGCTAATATTTATTTGTTCTTCTTCATAAAAATCTTCTACAGCAGATTTTTTCTTTAAAACCTTAGAAGGTTTTTTCCATAAACGAGATGTTGAATAATCCAAATCCCCTGCAAGGGCAGTCTTAGATACTTTTGCTTCTTTTGCTACAATATCTTCTTCTTGCTTAACTTCAGCAAGAAGTTCCACTTTACGGCGAACAATTTTTTCTCTGCCTTTAGTATCTGTGGCTCTTAACATTAAAGTATATTTGCCGGCCGGTAACATAGGACCAAAAAATTGTTTTTTACCGTTCCAAAAAATTTGATCATAAACACTGCCGGAAGATGACACTTGCCTTACTATATAGTATTTGCCGTCTTGAGCATGTTGAATTATTTGCAATTTCCAATTTTCTATCGGGGCAGAAGTTTCTATAACAGAAAAATCTATTACCATACCTTCATTTAAAGCAGGAGTGATTTTTTCAGGATACATACCCAAACTTAAAACAGGATAAGAGTTGCTGTCGCTTACCTTACTATAAAGGGTAGGCGCATTATCATAATCAAAAACAATAGAAATACCTTCTAAATTGCTAAACTTAGCGGGCGGTTGTTCATTAATTAAACCCATATTAAAGTTTACTTTTGCCGGAGATAAACCCATATTAACTAAATAAGAATTTAAAGCAACAGCTTGACGAACCCCCTGCAAATTAACTTCATCTGTATAAGAGCCCGGCGGCAATAAAACAAAGGTAGGTTCTTTGGAAAGAAGCATCAAAGCATACACATCTTGCAAAACTTCTTTGCCTTCTTTACTAAAAGTTATATTATCGTCTAAAAAGATAACATCAGAATCAATATCTATAGCATCAATTTTGCCATTACGGAAATAGACATTTACCCCTTCTTTTTCATTTAACTTTGCAACTAAATCTTCTTGCATAGAAACAATATCAGCCGCGATAATGATTTCTTTTTGATTTGAATTATATTTTTCTTCTTGACGAACTATTTCATCAGAACCTTGGTCATATTGTGAATTAATAAAATAAGCACTTTCAGTTGTTTCTACTACATTTTGAGCAACAGGTGCGCTTGCGGCTTCAACACGTTCATTATAATTTACAAAACTTTCTTGTGTTTTTTGAAGTTCGGCATCAATTTGGGCCTTTTCTTGTGCAAGTTTTGCTCTTTCTTGTTCTTGAAGATAGGCCAAATCGGCTTGGGTAGCGGCAAGGGTTGCATTGGCTTGATCTTTAGCTAAAGCAGTTTGCTCTTTAGCATAATCTTTTGCGGCGGAATATTCATCATTAAGTTCCTTTTGCAGGTCTTTTGCTTCCTGTTTATAATATTCCTTTTGGGCCTCTAATTGTTCGTCGTAAATAACGCGGGTAGGAGTGCTCACCCCGCCCCTCTTAAAGTGAATCATATTTACATATTCATTGGCGATGTTTATTTGTTCAACATTTCCTTCCACAAAAACATCTAAAAAATTATCCATTGCCTGGTCATATTTGCCTTCTTCATAAAGACTTTGCCCCTTTTCCAATTTTTCCTGGACGCTTAATTCCTTTGCGGCAAAAGCCATAACAGTAAAACCGAAAATAACAAAAAACGCTGATAAAAATTTTATGAAATTTCTTTTATTATTCATCATTGTTCCCTCGTTTAATAATTTATATTAAAATTATAGCATATATTACTATTATATTAATTTATAAGTGTTTGTAAAGACCCTTTTTCTAATTTATGGCATTTATCCGTCTAAGCGCAAGAGTATTTTCTTTATCATAAAATAACACCGATTGTAAATATTTTTTTGCTTCTTCTTTATTTCCTTGTGTTTCTTCTAATGAAGCAAACGCAAAATTTAAAGGCAAATTTGTAGAATTATATTTATATAAACTTTCAAGAATTTTGCGGCAATTTTGATAATCTTTTTGTTTAAAATATGCTTGCGCAAGAAGCAGGCTCGCTTCAAAATTTCCGTCTGCAGCGGCTTCTTTAATAGTCTTAAGCAAAGCCGGTTTAACTTCTTTTGCGTTAACAAGTTGGCTTCTTAAATTTGTTAAATATTTTGCCTCTTTTAAAACAGGGTCTTGTTTTATATTTAGTTTTTCGTTTGTTAAAGCAAGTTTATCTTGTATATTTTGGTCAAATTTATTACGGGCAAGTTCTTCTAAAAGAATATCCCTTGCTTTAGTATATTTTCCGTATTCAAAATAAATTTTCCAAAGTATCAAACTAAAAGCATTTTTAAACGATAAAGGAATTTTTAGTTCTTCTATAAAACGGGCATTTTCCAAAGTTCTTAATTCTTCAAATTTAGCAAAAATATGTAAAGTTAAAGCAAAAGAATCTTTAAAGTATGGGTTTAAAGAAAAACTTTTTTTAAGATAAGCAAGCGCTTCTTTAGGTCTATTAAATCTTGCTTCTAAGCCGGCATAAATATTATAAAACTCATAATATTCCGGAAAATAATCTAAAGTTTCTAACGATACGGCATACATCTTGGAATAGTCTTTTAATGTTTCTAAAACTTTGATATAAGTAAAATGAGTTTCGGGGTTTTCCGCAAAGAGTTTAAGCGATTTATCAAACATTTTTGTTGACTCGCCGTAATTATTTGCTTTTGCGGCAAAATATCCCTTTAAACTATAATGGGAAGCAAGCAGTATTTTAGTATGGATAAAACTAAAATATAAAAATATGATTCCGCATAAAATTAAAGATAAATTTAACGCAGATTTTGATAACTTTATTTTTGTATTTTTATCATCTAAAGAAGCAATTATTCCCATAAAGAAATAAAACACCGAACAGATAACCTGTATTTGAAAGGAAATATTTAGCATATTATCTGTTAAAAACCCTAAACAGGCAGCCCCGGACGCTAAAACAAAAAGTTTTTTACCGGTGTCTTTTTGTGTTTGATAATATTTGATACAAACTGAACATACTAAAACAAGGAAAACCAAATAACTTATCAAGCCCAAAACTCCGCTTTGTGTAAGGGTTTCAATAAAAATATTATGGGCGGAATTTGATTGCACTTTAAAAACAGTTAAGTCCGGATATTTATTAAACAGTTCGCCCTGACAAGTGGCATAAGTCATCTGCCAAGCACCCCAACCCCAACCGAGCAGGGGTTTCTTTTTGGCATTATCTACCCCGCAAACCCACGCCATTAATCTTTGGTGATAAGCCGCATTATATGCTTGCGGGTCTGCCGCTAAAGTTAAATTCTTAGGGTCTGAAAATAAACCTTTAGTAGCCGAAATTTTCATATCCGCTATTTTATTGATAGGGTTTGTTTTATAAGGCAACATTATGCAAATAAGAATAATAGCAAATAATAAAACCACACTTTTAATTTTATTTTTGATTATTAAATTTCTAAACGCCCCGCCG
>JAZKZM010000270.1:0-1352 GCA_045612685.1 Elusimicrobiaceae bacterium | reverse complement strand
TTTTATGTCTGTTTTGATTTTCTTTTCCTATTTAATCAAACGACAAAAAAGTTTAATATTTTTGTTTATTTTAGCAATGATAAATTTAACTGCCTCTCAAAGTAAAGGCGCTTTTTTGGCTTTTGCTTTATGTGTGCTTATAGGTAGCCTTTGCTTTATTTATTTTTTTACGGATAAATATAAAGCAAACAAAACTAAAATAATTGCCGTCAGTTTGATTTTAGTTATTTTCTCCGCCGGAGCAATTTTTTATTTAGGCAGCAAAAGGTTTGAATCTTTTTCTTTTAGACTTTCCACTTGGCGCGGAACTTTTGATATGGTTAAGGCAAGCCCTCTAACAGGCATGGGCATAGGTTCTTTTGAAATAATTTATCCCGCTTATAAAAGGCCCGAAATTTTTTATATTGAAAAAGCCCACAATATCGCAAGCCAGCACACGGAAAATTTTTATCTTGAGCAATTATCTTCTTTAGGTCTTTTGGGTTTTGGTTTATTCTTGTGGGTTTTGTGGTATATTTCAAAGCAAAGTATAGTTAAAATAAAAGAATTTGCCATCCAACAACGCCCAAAGGCCTTTTTGCTTGCGGGCTTTTCTTTAGCTTCTTTGGTAATATATATACACAATTTGGTTGATGTAAGTATTTATTTTGTATCAACAACTTTCTTCTTAATTTTATTTAACGGAGCAATTTTTAATTTGGCTTTCGGTCCTTTTGATAAGAATAATATTCCGCTAAAAAAATATAATATTATATTTTTTAAAATAGTTTTTATTTCGGCCATTTTAATTTTAGGTGGCATTTATTTCTACATACAAAAAAGTTTTTGGATAGACTTTTTTATCTCCTATAAAAACACTTACTTGCAAATGTTTTATTGTTTAAATTTTGTGGCTATTTTTACGGCGCTTTTAGTTCTGTTAATTCTTATAATGGCTAAAGCAAAAAAAATAATCGTTTGTTTGTTTATGATTCTAGTCGGCGGGTTTTATCTTTTATTTTGGCAGCAGTTTATCAGCAGTGTAAACTTTTCAAGGGCAACAGCCTTAGCCGAGCAAGGCAATTTTAATGCTCTTAAGTTTTACACAAAAGCCATAAAGCAAAATCCTATGCAGTATGCCGTTTGGAATTTTAGAGGGCTAATGCTTTATAACAGGTTTTCTTTAGTTGAAAAAAGAGATATTGACGCCGGCGATACAAAGGAAGTGAGTAATGATTTTAAACGCGCTTTAAGAGATTTCAGTAAAGCTAAAACTCTTGCGCCGAACACCGCTCTCTTAGATTATAATTTGGGTTCTCTTTATTTAAAATATGCCGGTAATATGGTTAATGTTAACGAGAGAGAAAAGTTTT
>JAZKZM010000269.1:0-2795 GCA_045612685.1 Elusimicrobiaceae bacterium | reverse complement strand
GTCGGCAAGCTTGGTTTTAAACTGGAAGAAAAGGAAATCAGAAGAAGCGGACTTGATTATTGGCCAAAACTAAAATATAAAAGATATATGTGTTTTGAAGATTTTTTGGCAACAGTTAAAGACCCTTCACGCTTGTTTTTCTTTTCCACAAAAGCAACAAAAAATCTTTGGGATATAAAATTTAAAGAAGATGACTATTTGATTTTCGGCAGTGAATCTTGCGGGCTGCCAAAAGAACTTTACAAAATTTATAAAGACCAACTTTATAAAATTGAACAACCCGGCGAAGTCCGCTCTTTAAATTTATCAACTTCCGCCGCGATTTGTTTATACGAGGCCCTGCGCCAAACTCTACACAAATGAAAGCACGCAATATTTTTATAATACTTGCTTTAATAAATCTGCTTAACTATATTGATAGGCAGGTTTTATATGCTGTTTTTCCTTTAATCAAACAAGATTTAGTTTTGAGTGATAAACAACTTGGTTTTTTAGCAAGTGCTTTTATGCTTGTTTATATGTTCAGCGCGCCTGTTTTAGGTTATATTGCCGATAGAACACCCCGCCAAAAAATTATTGCTCTCAGTGCTTTTCTTTGGAGTATTGCAACAAGTGCTTGCGCGTGCGCGCGAAATTATTTTGGCCTTATTTTTGCGCGCTCTTTAGTTGGGGTGGGGGAATCGGGCTTTACAAGTGTTTGCCCCTCTTTTATAGCAGAAAGATTTAGCCCGCAAGTCCGCGCGCGCGTGCTTGCTTTATTTACTTTAGGCCTTCCGCTTGGCAGCGCGCTTGGCTATCTTTTGGGCGGAATTTTGGGTAAAAGTTTTGGCTGGCGTATTTCCTTTTTGATTCTTGGTTTACCGGGCATAATTTTGGCCTTTATTGTTTTCTTCGGTATTAAAGATACCCCTAAAAAAGCAGAAGAAAAACCGCCTTTTAAAAATTATTTAAAACTCTTGAAAAATAAAAAATTTGTTTTTGTTTGCTTGGCGCAGGCAATGGGAACTTTTACTTTGGGCGCGCTTGCTGCCTGGGGGCCAAGTTTTCTAAACAGATATTTTAATTATGATACAGCAGCAAGCGGAACAATCTTCGGCGCTTTGATAATTGTGGCCGGTGCGCTTGGCACTTTGCTTGGCGGCCTTTTGGGCGATAAGTGGCAAAAGAAGACGGAAAACGGATATTTTTACACAACAACTTTAAGTTATTTAATTGCTTTTCCCTTCGGTCTTTTGGCCTTTTTAATGACGAGCAAATTTTTATTTTTTATTTTTTTAGTTATCAGCATAATGTTTGTTTTTATGCAAAACGGACCTTTAAATGCAAGCATTGTTAATTTAACAAATTTAAAAGAACGCTCAATGGCTTTTGCTTTAAATGTTTTTATTATTCACGCGCTGGGGGACGCCCTTTCGCCTTATTTAGTAGGTTTTATTTCAGATAGTTTTAATTTAAAAATAGCGGTTATTACAAGTTTATTTTTTGTTTTACCTGCCTCTTTATTTGCTTATCTTGCAAGCAAAGTCAAATAAAATATGGTATAAATATTTTGTTAAGATTTTTTTAGGAGGGGAAAATATGTCAAAAAAATTAGTTGCCTATTTTTCTGCTAGCGGTATTACCGAAAAAGTGGCAAAACAAATTGCTGATTTAGCAAAAGCAGATATTTATGAAATTAAACCAAAAGTGCCTTATACAGAGGCTGACCTTGATTGGATGAATAAATCAAGCCGCAGTTCAAAAGAAATGAATAATCTTTCTTATCGTCCGGAAATTGTAGATACACCGCTAAATATGGCTGAGTATGACACAATTTATCTTGGTTTTCCTATTTGGTGGTATATCGCACCGACTATTGTTAATACTTTTCTAGAGAAGCACGATTTCAGCGGTAAAAAAATTGTTTTATTTGCCACTTCGGGCGGCAGCGGACTTGGCAAAACAGCCCAGCATTTAAAGCCGAGTGTTGCTAAAGATACCATAATTATTGATGGCAAAATTTTAAACTCCGCTAATGCTGAAACGATAAAGACTTGGCTTGAATCGCTTAAATGAAAATAATGAAAAATAAAAACCCTGCATACGCGGGGTTTTTATTTTAATTCATAATAAATCCAATATTCTGATTCTCCCAAATAAATACCACCCATATTTTGACAAATTTCTTTAGTTTTATTACCAGCAAAACAATATCTTTTTCCGACTTCAAAAGTTAAAGTGTCAGAAAAAGGTGTTTTTTTGTAATAATGGGTATAAGCTATATTTTTCGATTTATTTTGAAATTGGATAGCGCCACCGCCGTTATATACTACTCCATAACTACATTTATAAACAGATACTGAAGCTGTATCCTTTGTTTTTTCACAAGAATCATCTTTTGGAATCAAAATATCCAGTTTATCTATATCAACAGCGAAATCACCATGAGCTAAAAAATAGGCCTGCTGGGCTTGATACAAACTTTCAGTAAGAGAAATACCTCTATGTAAATCTGCTTTTAATACAGCTTTTTGGTATTGCGGCACGGCAATAGCTGCCAAAATACCGATAATAAGAACGACAACTAGTAATTCAATAAGCGTAAACCCTTTTTTCATTTTATTTTCTCCGATTTTAATTTCCCGCTCCTTCCTCTCCCTTCTTTTTTAAAGAGGGGAGAGGTTAGGTGTGGGGTATTTCTTTTCTTTCACAAATTTCATTTTATTTTTTTTTTTTTGAAAATCAAGTTTTTTTAACTCTCCGTCCTACAAATATGTTTTTTGCTTCGGCTTTTTTCCTCTTTTTTATTTTTTTAA
>JAZKZM010000268.1:0-9898 GCA_045612685.1 Elusimicrobiaceae bacterium | reverse complement strand
AGTCTTGTCAAATGATATAATTAAATACGGAGTATTATTATGACATTAATTGAATGTGTGCCGAATTTTTCTGAAGGCAGAGATTTAAAAAAAATAAATAAAATTGCAGAGTATATAACAGATAAAGCAAATATAATTTTGCTTGGCAAAGAAAGCGGACAAGATGTAAACAGATGCGTTTTTACTTTAGTTGGAAATAAAGAAGAAATTTTAAAAGCAGCTTTTGCTTGCGTTGAAATTGCCGCTGATTTAATTGATATGTCCGTGCAAAAAGGCAAACATTTTAGACTTGGTGCTTTGGATGTTTGCCCGTTTATCCCGATGAAAAATGCAACTATGCAAGATTGTATTTTGCTTGCAAAAGAGGCAGCAAAATATGCAGGAAAACTTGGTGTTCCCGCATATTTATACGGCAAGGCAGCAAGCAGTAAAGAAAGGCAAAGTTTGGCTTTTATCAGAAAAGGCGAGTATGAAAGTTTACCTGAAAAATTAAAAAATCTTCCGCCTGATTTCGGCCCTAAAGAATTTAACGCGCAAGTTAAAAAAACCGGTGCTTTTTGTTTTGGCGCGCGCGATTTTTTGATTGCTTATAATATCAATTTAAAAACAAAAGATTTAGAACTTGCAAAACAAATTGCCAAAACTTTGCGCGCCAAAATACCTTATATAAAAACAACCGCGTGGTTTATAAAAGAATATGATTTGTGCCAAGTTTCTATCAATATAGAAGATTATAAAAAAGCACCTGTTTTATTTGTTTTTAACGAGTGTAAAAAAACCGCAAAACTTTTGGGAACTGAAGCCTTTTCAAGCGAACTTATAGGTTTTGCTCCGCAAAACGCCCTTTGCCAAAACCCTCAAGATTTAGATAAAATAATTAAAGAACTCGGACTTGATTATCTTGCGCCATTTAAAAAAGAAGAACATTTAATACCGACGGAGTTATTATGAAAATACCAAAAAATATTTTACCAAACAGCACCTTTACCTGCGGGCCCAGCCAAGCCTTAAAAAGCGTGGAAAATACTCCCCTTGTAAAAACTTTTTTTGAAAGATCCCACCGCAGCCCGAGTATCGCCCAAGAAGGTTTATACAGAGAAACAACTTTAAATATAAAAAAACTTTTTAACTTGAATGATGATTACACAATTATCTTTTTCCCTGGCGGAGCAACCGCTGCTATGGACGCTGTTGTGTGGACTTTGACAAATAAAAGTATCAGTGGGCTTGTGTTTGGCTCTTTTTCAAAACGCTGGATAAAAGATACTAATTTTTTAGACGGCATTAAAAAAACTTTTATTGCTTTTGATTATAAAAAAGAAAATTATAAAGAACTTGATTTTAAATCTTCTTTAATTTTGCTTACTTTAAATGAAACTTCCCACGGAATCCGTCTGCCGGAGCGCGTTTTAAAAGATATTTATACAAGAAAAAGCAAAGATACTTTGGTGGCTTGGGACGCAACTTCCTGGGCGGGTATGAATCAAGTTAAACCTTATTTTGATATTATGCTTTTTAGCACGCAAAAAGGCTTTGGCGCAGGCGGCGGAACTTGCGTTTTGATTATGAATAAAAAAGCCATAAAACGCGCCGAAGATATGCAAAAAACAAAAAAAATTCCTTTCTTTTTAAACCTTAATAATGCTCTTCGTTTTGCGCCCTTATACCAAACTTTAAACACACCTTCTACGATAAATATTTGGATGTTAAACGAAGGCGCAAAATTTATGCTTAAACACGGCGGACTTAAAAAGATGCAAGAACTTACCCGCGCACACGCAAAAGTTTTGCTTGATTATGCTAAAAAATCTAATTGGCTAACACCGATGGTAGAAAAGATGGAGTATCGCTCGCCGGAAACTTTAACTTTAAAAATTACCAATGAAAAAATAAAAGATACTCTTATAAATAAAGCACTAAAGCAAACAAAAAAAGTTAATCTTGCCGACGGAATAAAAAAGTTTTCAAGCATAAGTGAAAATTCTTTAAGAATTGCCTGCTTCCCGTTTATTGATACAAAAGGGACAAAAGAATTTGTAAAACTTACAAAAACTTTAGATTATATTGCAAAACATTTAGATAAAAATTTAAAAAATAAAGCCTTTTAAATTTAGGGCTAAATCTGCATAATGGCGCGCGTCAAGTTCTTCTGCACGGGCAGAAACTTTTATGCCGCTTTTAGCAAGAATTTTTATTAAATCATCTTTATTTTTTTTATAGGCTTCGCACAAGGCATTTAAGATAGTTTTTCTTCGGTAGATAAAAGCGCATTTAACAAGTTCGTCAAAGTTTTTTTTGTGTTCGGCATTAACAAAAAAAGTTTTTTCTTTTGGTCTTATTAAGGTAACTTCGCTATCAACTTTAGGCGGCGGATTAAAACTGCCGGGGCTGACTCTGCACACGCTCTGCACCGTTGCGCGCGCCTGAACCATAATAGAAAGCGGGCCGTATAATTTTGTTTCCGGCGCGGCAAAAAACTTTCTAGCTTGCTCACGCTGAAACATAAAAACAGCGCAGGCAAAACCCGGCAAATCTAAAACTTTAAGCAAAATTTGCGCTGCATCAATATAAGGCAAGTTGCTGATAAAAGTCTTTTGTCCCGTCGGTAAATCCCCCTCGTTTAAAGTTAAAAAATCTTTTTCAATTAATTTATAAGTTGCCCAAGCAGGAAGATTTTGTTTTAAAAATTCACTCATTTTTGGATCAATTTCCACAAGGGTTAAATCGTTTAAGCCTTTGTTTAAAAGATTAAAAGTTAAAGCACCTTTGCCGGGACCAATTTCAATTAAAGAACCGATTTGATTATCAATAACTGCATCGGTAATTTTATCAATAATACCTTGATTAACTAAAAAATGTTGGCCGTATTTTTGCATAAAAAATTATTCCTCCGCGGTTAAAATTTCAAGATTATTTTGCGCAATTTTATTATTTTTATTTATTTGTAAAACTTGCCCGTAAATATTTTTTGCTTCTTCTTCCCGTCCTAAAACAACATAAGATGTGCCAATACCAAGCAAACAAATTTCTTGTAATTCAAGATTATCTTTTGCCAGATTATTTGCCTTTGTAAAATAATTTAAGGCCTTATTTCCTTGCCCAAGTGTAAGATACATAAAACCGGAAAGAATATAATTTTGAACTGTCGGTTCTTTTAAAGTTTTTTCTTCTATATCATTTTGCACTTCTTCAATATATTTAAGCCAAGTTTTACCTACTACCCAAAGGCCCATATCATTGCCGACATTATAAGGGTTATAAGTTGCCTTTGCACCGATAGAATTTTGCGCCTGGCCGTAAGCGGTATTTTGCGCGCTTAAACTTGGCGCATCTTGTTTTAAAGCAGAAGCCTGCAAAAACATTTTGACTTCGTTTTCTTTTGCATTCTCTTTTAAAATTTTATTTAAACCGTCAAAAAGTTTATCAAGTTGTTCTTTGCGGCCCTCTTTAGTTGCGGGCGCAATAGTAAAAGAACGGCTGAAAGTGTTTGATAAAGTTTGCTCGTATTTTTGATCAAATTTAGAGGGTGATAAAACTTCGCTATTAGTTTTTTCTATAACGGGACTAAAATTGCTGGGTATTATTTGGGTTTGCACTTGGATATCAATTTCTTCTTCCGCGGGAATTTTTGAAAGGCGCTTTTTAAAGCCGGCAAGTTGGCTATCTAAAGTATCTTGGCTTTGATTATTTTGCGCTTTATTTACCTTGCCGCCGGAAGAACTTTTGCCGCCGTAAGAAATTGATAAAGCAAGGCCTTCGTTTGAACTTGGCGCAATTAAAAAAGCGCGCTCAATAATAGACATTGCTTCTTCAAATTTATCTTGTTTTAAAAGCAAGTTTACAAGGCGAAGACGAGCAATACTATCGCCCGGTTTTAGGGAAAGGGCTTTATAATAATAGCCTTTTGCACGGGCAACTTCGCCAAGTTTTTCCGATAGAACGGCAAGCGCTAAAATGGCTTCTTCATAATGAGGATAAATTTTTATTGCTTTTTTAAACGATTCTTTTGCCAACTCATCACGGCCTAAAAATTCATATAAAGAGCCTAACTGATAGACATATAAGGGATGCCTTGGCTCAAGTTCAACGGCGCGGCGGAAATGAAATAAAGAGTTTTCATAATCATTTAAAGCACCATAAGTTGAACCGAGATTCATATTTACATCAGCACGGTTTGGCTCTTTTTTATAGGCCGCCTTAAAATGCTCTAAAGCGCCTTTGACTTCGCCCTTCCACGCGTGCGCAATACCCATAAGTTGGTGGGCTTGGGCGTTTTCGGGGTCTATATCAAGGGCGGCGCGGTATTCGGCCATAGCTTCTTCAAGTTTGCCTTGCCAATAAAGCGAAATACCCAAAAATATATGAGGATAGGGCTTTGTAGGGTCTTTGATTGTTGCTTTAGCAAAAGTTTGCTCGGCTGATTTATAATCGTGCTTGGCAAGGTCATAAAAGCCCTGTTTTAAATTGAGGGAAGATTGCTCCTGCATAAGATTTTCCCAATAAGTCGGGTAATAATTATTTTCAAGATTGGCTTTTTGCGCGTTTATGCCAAGCCCGCTGCCGCCAAGGAATTTTGGCAAAGCAGCCGAGCATAAAAGTTGGCAATTTAAAAAGATTAAAAAAAGTAAAAAAGAAAAACTTCTCATATATAAAATTATATTAAATATGAGAGGTTGAAGACAAAAAAGGAGAAATGCCGAAAAATTTTCGGCATAACAATTTTAAAAAATACCCCGCCGGAAATAAGTTCCCGGCGGGGTATTAATATTGTTGTAGTTAACTACCTAATTGTCGCTTGAATAACTGAAAGGCAAGATTTCAACGAATCTATCTACTGCCATTTCTTCTTTGTTAGTTGCTTTATTATTGCTATCGTAGATAGGTGTTTTTATTGCATCAGCATCGCCTCTGCCGCTTACATTGAAAGTTACAATTCTATCGCCGGAACCATAACTTGGTTTGTAATTGCTGTAACGAGGCACTCCATAGGTTTTAGATGCTGCATTAGGATTTTTTATAAAGTTAACTTCAAACTTTACCTGTCCTGTGAAATTATTTTGAACTCTTCTTAAGACTTCATTTGTAATAAACAAAGCCCTGTCTTCACTTAGAGAGATATTGTTCCTTGTTGAACTGCAAGACTCATCGCCCACAGGGCAAGCTTTTTGGTCTTTAATCGGGCTTTGGTCAGATTTATCAGCATGGCCGATGACATTAATTTCAGCAATATCAGTCATACGGATACATTCTGTAATATATTCAACTGCCATATTAACATCCTGTGTTCCTCTGGAGTTTAAGAACACATTATGGTCAAAGGTATCTCTGAAGATAAATTCACATTTCTTTTTGGCTTCTATAACCTCTTGTTGTGTCGGACCGCAATAAGGACAGAGTTTATCCTGAACACTCTTAGGCTTGCTTAAGAGCATATTGACGATATCTTGATCCGGATTGACCTTTTCGCCGGCTGAGCCGTCGGGGTTTTGGACATAGATATTGCCAAGTGCTATAGCCTTAAGATAGCAAATAGGTGTTACAGGAAGTTTGACTTCTTGCGGGCTAACAGGTGTAATATCAGATTTGACATATAACGGATTTACACCGGCAGGGGATATAGGATCATCCACCTGTATGCACGGGCAAGGTTCATTGCCGTTTTTAGGGTCAACACAAACTAAGCTTGGATTACAGAGCGGGCAAAGTTTATCCTGAACATCCTTAGGTTTGCTTAAGAGCATATTGACGATATCTTCATCCGGATTAACTCTTTCGCCGGCGGTGCCGTCGGGAATATTGCGGACATAGATATTGCCAAGTGCTATAGCTTTCTTATAGCAAATAGGTGTTACGGGAAGCTCTATTTCCTGCGGATTAACAGGCGTAAAGTCAGATCTGACATATAAAGTTCCCGGTATAGGAGTTTGTGCCGGTGTGATAGGGTTATCAACCTTTATACACGGGCAAGGTTCCCTTTGTTTTTCAGGATCAACGCAAACTAAACCTGTAGCAGGGGCCATTCTGGGTTCCGAGTTGCAAACAGGGCAGTTAGGGTCAATATAGGCTTTCTTAAGATCTGCCGGCGGAACGAATTGAGCGCTTGGGCTATTAAGGAATTGATAGCCGCTGCCGTCTTTAAGTTTGCAGATAGGATCACATTGTTTAATGTTTCTGATATCGCCTTCAAGGTCTTCTACACGGACTTCGGTTTTAGGGCTTTCAATAAGCATAAAACCACCGGATGAGAAGGCTTTGTAATAGGTCTTATTACCATTGTCATCTAATTCAAAGCAAACTCTTAAAGAAGAATCTTCATAAGCCTTGCAAAGATCACCTTGACCGCAGCCCCATCTGTATCTGCAAGTAGCAACTTTGCCGCTATGCGGGAAGATTAGCGAAGGGTTAGGTTCGGCAACAAAACCGCCTGCAGGCAAGCCTGTATCTTTAGTTTCATTAGTGGTAATCCAAATAATCAAACCATGACCGGGCAAGGCTCTTGCTCTTTCAGCGCTACTACCACTCTTATCTTCATTAATATCGCTTGTTTGATTTGATGCAAGACCGACCACAGCTTCTCCTATAAAGGTAACGCTGCCGTCAGAATTATCTTGTATCCAAGCGGTGTTCATCTGGGCGGCTTTATCATAGATTATTTTTTCTCTAATTATCCAGCCGGTGCTATCAGATACAGTCTTAGCATCTTTTACATATGGAACAGAACCTTGGCTTGATGTGCTATAAGCAGCACCTTGGACATGTTCTAATACGAAAGCAATAGTGCGTTTGCCGGGGTTTTTGATAGTAGTGCTGAATCTATGATCTTCAGGCACTTTGTCTATAAAGACCTCATGGCTTCTGCAGTCTTCCATATAGGTATTGTCATACATTTTTTGAGTGGTGCTCATTTTCGGTGCAAAATTAACAGGTTCATATTCTGTATGTCTAAAGCTGCTAGCAGGGCATCTCATAATTTGATTAAGTCTTGTGTTGTGATATTCAGAGGTGCGCCACTGGCCAAGGGGCTTCATAATTTCCTGAAGTCTTGTTTCCGTCAAGCATTGGTTGTTAGGACTTTCGGTTAAAGCCTTGGCAACAGCAAAGGTTTCGTGATAAGTCTTATCGTCAACAACTATATCATCGGTTTTATAATAATCATCATCAAGCAAAGTATAACTGCCGACTTTATAGATGACAACATCTTTCAATTTTCCGTCTTTCTCTTCATCAATTTTGGGCAATACATTTCTGCCATACTCAGCTTTTTTGATATAGGTAACGCATTGGCAGGAATAAGTGCCGTTAGGGTTGCCTTTATCGTCTTTATTTTCTTTACATTTTGCGCCGTCAACGGAGCTATTAAGTTGTTTTTCGCTAACAATATAATAACCCATTTTGTTGACTTGGTTTGGTCTGTGTTTGCCGTTTCTTTTAACGATAATATCAACAGACATAGGGTCTTCGTCTAAATGACAAACACCTGAGCGTTTGTTTTCAAATTTATTTTTTAATTCGCTAAGTTTTAAACCTAAGCAGCGCAAACGCACATCTATGAAATTTTGACGATTTGAAGAAGTTTGAACTACCGTTCCATGATATCTTTCTGTACATATCTTTTCATATCTTTCAGCAATTTCAAAAGGAATTTTAGTTTCTGTTGCGCCTTCTTTATCTTTGGTTGTATGTTCAAAACCTGAGGCATAATCACTTCTGGAACCTAAAGCACTTACAGCACTTCCATTGACCCAACATTCATAATCAGGTGCGCCACCCGGTTTACCCAAAAATTTGCCTACAGCAAAATCATTAGAGCCGGTAAGCAAACAGGAAGCAAGGCCGGCAGTTAATTTAATTAAACTGTCAGAGGCCATTTTTTCCCAATTATAATGCCAAAGTTCCCATCTCATTTGGGAGCGTTGCTTCATCATATCCCACCACCAAGGTTTTAATGGGCTATGATTCCAATTATTAGAAAGATTACCTGCTGCACCGGGGCCTTTGCCAGGTTGCGCAGCGCCTGCGGCTTTAGTATCGCCTAAAGGTTTGCCGTCAACATCTTTAAGTTGGGCATCTAAAAGAGCTTGCTTTGCGCCGGGGGTGTTCATCGCACCGATAGAGCGTGCTGCTTCTGCATATAAATTATCGGCGCCGGTTAAATCGCGCCCTTTGCCTGCAGCAGTTAAAGGTTGCAAAGCAACAGGTCTAACACCGGGGCCTTGAACTTTAGGTGCGCCGTCTTTTGCGCGGCTGCCAAAAGCCATAGTGTGCCCTATACCGCTGTTTGCACCGGGCGAAACCATTGAGCCGGGCCTAAAAGAACCAATAGATGTAGGCGTGCGGGTAATGGAATTGCGAACAGTTCTTTTTGCCGTTTTGCCATATCTTGATGTAGCAGGAGAGCTTGAGTAATCTTCGCTGCCATAACTTGAACTGGATGAAGAACCGTATTCGGAAGATTCTTCCGAACCGGCACCGTAAGTATCAATAGCATCTTTAGCGGAGCCGTCTTGTTCGCCATGACGGATAATTAAGTCAAGAGGATTGCGATAGCTAGATAAAGCAATCTCATCTTCGCCGGTTCCGGCACCGTTAATATCTGTTATATACTCTTCGCCACCTTCAGGCCACACAACAGAGGCGGTATCAATATCCCCCGCTTCTCTGCTGAGGAAGGGCAACAATAGCAAGGCTAATGCTGCCACGATTATAAAGGGCAAGTCCCTTTGCGCACGCTCAAAGAGGGTGCGTTTTGCTTTTACTTCCCCGCCAACACGGGAGGGAAGACGCTTAGATAAAGGTAAAGTTTTGCTTTTCTTTAACTTATCACTAAACGTAAAGCTATCCTTTTTCATAACAATCCTCCTTTTAGTTTACGGACATAAACCACATAAAATGCTCTATGCCCTCTATCTTATATGTTTGCTACCTAACTAATTACTGCTTTTACTTTTTTACTGCTTGAGGCTTTTTAAAAGTCTTAAGCCCCGTTTACTGCTATGAAATCTGCTTACTTCCTTTAACTACAGTTTACCATTTATTTTGTTATTTTTTAGGCAAACTTGTAATAGTTAATATCTTTTGGAAGGCAAAGCCCTCTTCAAGACGTCTGTTTATATAATCTTTACAATCTTCTTGGTTATAACCGCCTGTTGAATTATCACATACACTAAAATTGCCTTCAATATCGTTTGGCATTATAGGCACGGCGTCGTCGGCACAATCCATTAATTCTTCTTCTGACCAGTCAGGATGGGCAGCTTTACAGCCTTCATAGGCCTCATTCCATTTTTTCCTTTTAGGGCCATTTATATCCACTTGCCCTGAAGTTCCAAAAACACTGAAGTTTCTGCATTTTCTAAACATAACACCACGTCTTGATACGGCAAGTTTAAGACTTTGCGCCATTGCACTGCAAGTTGTAAAAGGTTCTTCAAATATTATGCCGCATTGGTTGGCAAATTTCTTGCGGTTTTTACGGACTTGTTCACAAAAATCATTAAGGTCGTCAACTTCCCTGTTCCAATCTTCCCTTGCAAATTTTGTGGGTTTATTTTTATTGGTATTACCAACGCAAACACCCGGAATATCTGTTTTTATAGGATCAACACCTCTTATACGTTTAAGTTGATACATATACTCTAATTTCGCTTGAACTTGTGTTAAATAAGCAGCGATAGTTTGTTTATAAACTTCTTTCATCTCTTGGCATTTTTGAACATTTTGCGCGCTTTGATTAAGAGAAAGCATCGGGTTTGTTGATCCGCTCATAACATTTGTGTTTTCATCAGTTATAAGGCTTTGCCCCTGCGGCGTGCCCCCATCAAAAGTCGCACTTGCTATAGCGGAAGCGGCCGACGGCAATTTTGCACCGGTGGCATATCTTCTAAAGAAAAAGGAATTG
>JAZKZM010000267.1:0-7026 GCA_045612685.1 Elusimicrobiaceae bacterium | reverse complement strand
CATTCGCATCCAGCATTTGCGCGATAGCATCATATGAATACCCTTCTATATCGCGCAGGACGACCGCAATACGCATATCCTCCGGCAATTCCCGTATGAACTTCTGTATATGGGCCTGTTTTTCTTTTCTTATTGTATGGGTTTGCCAAATTTCACTATCGGGAATATCTTTGACTTTATTAAACATATTTTGATCAAAAGTTGTCATATCGTTTTTGCCGTCATAGACATATTTTTTATAAAGTTCGCTTGCTTCGTGGCTTACCCAACTTGGCACGTGAACGCCGTTTGTAATACTTGTTATAGGCACTTCGTTTACATTAAGGCCGGGCCAAATATTCTTCCACATTTCTCTTGAAACAACGCCGTGCAGTTTGGCAACGCCGTTTAAATAAGCGGATAGTTTTAAAGCAAAAACTGTCATGCAAAACATTGGTGATTGCGGCGTTTCTTTACCTAAATCAAGGAAGGCTTCCCACCCGATACCAAGTTGCATTACATAAGGCTCCATAAATTTTTTGACTAAATTAAAGTCAAAATGTTCATTACCTGCAATAACAGGTGTGTGGGTGGTAAAAACGGAAGTGGCCCAAACAATTTCCAAGGCTTCTTCAAAAGAAATTTTCTTTTCCTGCATAATATCAATTATGCGTTGGCAAAGTAAGAAAGCAGAATGCCCTTCGTTAATATGATAAACGCTCGGTTTAAGACCCATTGCTTTTAAGGCTTTTACGCCGCCGATACCTAAAATAATTTCCTGTTTGATTCTGTTTTCTCTATCGCCGCCGTAAAGTTGTTCGGTAATAGTTCTGTGGGCGGGGGCGTTTTCGGGCAAATTGGTGTCTAAAAGATAAAGTGAAGTTCTGCCAACCGGCACGCGCCAAACCATTGCTTTAACAACTTCTCTGCCTAAGGGGATATCAACGATTAAATTGCTGCCGTCTTTATTTTGGACAGCTTCAACGGACATGTGGGCCCAGTCGTTTTCGGGGTAATCTTCGCCCTGCCAACCGTCTTTATTTAAAACTTGTTTTACATAACCTTTTTGGTAAAATAAACCGACACCGATTAAGGGCAAGCCAAGGTCGCTTGAACTTTTGATATGGTCGCCTGAAAGCATACCAAGACCGCCGGAATAAATCGGCAAGCCTTCGCCTATGCCATATTCCATAGAGAAATAAGCTGTTAAGAAATTTTCTTTACCTGCGCCTTTATTTTTATTAAACCAGGTATCTTTATTATTTTGATAATCACGATATAATTTTTCAACAAAATTTAAGTGGGCAATAAAATCTTTATCTTTGCTTAATTCTTCCAAGCGTTTTTGCGATACGCTTGCCATAAGCCATTTAGGTGTTCTTTGAGATTCATCCCAAAGTTTTTCATCTATTCTTAAAAATAAAGTGATTGCCGGCCAATTCCAAGCAAACCACATATTATTTGAAAGTTCTTCTAAGAACTTCATGTTTTTCGGTAAATTCGGTGTAACTTTAAAGGAATGTATTTTCATTATTATTCTCCGTTTTTCCCCTGGGGTTTTATATATTCTTCTCTATTTTATAGTATATAAAATAATTAGATTGTTTATTTGTTTTTGTTTTCTCTTTCTCTCATTTTAGCGGCTTTCCATTGGGCAAGGGCCTCTTCGGGCGTGCTTGCTTTAGCAGAGCCAAAAACATGCGGATGGCGCGAAATTAATTTATTATTAAGTCTATCTATAACATCTTTTAAGGTAAAGCGATTTTCTTCTTCGGCAATAAGCGCGTGGAAAAGAACCTGCAAAAGCAAATCGCCAAGTTCTTCTTTTAAATTTTCATCATCCTTTTTTTCTATGGCAGAAATAACTTCCTGACTTTCTTCTCTTAAACACTTTATTAAAGTTTGATGTGTTTGTGCTTTATCCCAAGGGCAGCCGTTTGGTCCTCTTAATTTTTTACAAGTTTCAATTAAACTATCAAAAGAATTATTTGGCTTATCAGTCATTTTATCCCTCTATTTTAACTATTTTATATTTGTTATCTTTGAACTTAATATATTCAAATGTTCCTTCAAAAACTCTTGGCATACCTACATCAACGCAAATTATTTTTTTATCGGGGCTGATGACGATTTTCGGTGTCATTGTGTGGCCCACAATTTGTTTAAACGGGCAAGCGCTGTGGCTTTCAAGCAGTTCGTTTAAATCGGCCCAAAAGATACCTGCAAAAGGGTCCAGTCCGCCGCGAGATTGGCTTACATAAAAAATCGGGTGGGAAAAATCATCTTTTTTAACACTTTCAACTAGGATATTGTTTAAAAGTTTTGCCATTTGTTGTGCTGTCGGTTTTGGCGGTAAATCTTTTTTTAAAACATGATACATTGCATCAGTACAGCCGGAATGAGTAAATAAATAACCCCTTGCCGACCACGCTGCTTGCACTTTGCCTTCTACAATATCTTTGATTAATTTGTTTCTAAAAGGAGTAATTTCCCAATAAGGCATAGTCGTTACGAAATAATTTTTCTTTAAAATTTCAAGTTCGTGATTACCTAGCAAACGGATTACTTGGCCTTTTGTTTTTTTAGCTTCAACTTGTAAATAATTCAGTATTAAATCAATGGCTTTATAGTCGTGTCCGCGGTCAATAATATCACCGAGTTGTATAATAATTGTGTTCTTTCCGGTCCAATTTAAGTCCGGATCTATTAAACCCGCATGTATTAAAATTGCCGATAGAGAATGATAAAAACCATGAGCGTCGCTTAATACCATTATTGGTTTTAGGGTAGATTTTGCCATACATAAATTATACACTATAATAAGATGATGATAAATAATAACTTTAATAAGGCCAAGCAAGAAATCAGTTCTTTGCTTGGGCCTAAAAATATTTTTTGCGATTCTATAACCCTTTTATTAAATGGTTTTGACGGCAGTCCCGTTAAAAGTGTGCCACAGGCAGTTTTGAATATAAACAAGCCGGAAGTTCTTTGGCCGCTTATAAACCTTTTAATAAAATATAAAATACCCTATACTGCGCGTGCTTGTGCTACAAATCACGACGGCGCGGCTGTCCCTTTAAAAGGTGGTGTTATTTTAAATTTAAAACCTTTAAATAAGATAGAAAAAATAGACACTAAAAAAGGTGTAGCCGTGGTTCAAAGCGGGGTAATTAATCAAGATTTACAAGAAGCACTGGCCGAGCAAGGCTACTTTTTTGCGGGGGACCCTGCTTCCGGAGCGTTTTGCACGCTTGGCGCAAATGCTGCTTTAAATTCCGGCGGTGCAAAAACTTTAAAATACGGCTCTACTTTAGCAAATGTTCTTGCGGCTGATTTAATAACTTCGGGCGGTGCTTTAATGCACCTTGAACGCAATTTCCAAGGGCCTGATTTGCTTTCTTTACTTTTAAAATCGGAAGGTACTTTGTGTGTAATTTCTCGTTTGTGGTTAAAAATTTTACCTTTGCCTAAACAAAAAATAACCGTGCAGGCAGATTTTAAAAATATTGAACAAGCAATGAAAAGTGTGGAAGAAATTATTGCCTGCGGCATTGTGCCAAGTGCTTTAGAAGCGCTTGACGAAATTGCTTTGAATACTCCGGGTAAAGAGGCTTCTTTACTTATAGAACTTGAGGAGCAAGATGCTTTGGAAAAAGTAAAAAAAATCTGCACCAAAAATAAGGTAGTTGATTTTATTGTGGCAGATGATAAAGAGGCCAAAACTCTTTGGGCAAAGCGTAAAGAATCTTGCAGCGCGCTTGCACGTTTAAATAAAGCGGTAATATCGCTTGACCCTTGCGTAGCAAGAAGCCAGCTTGTGTTAGCTATAAAAAAGATAAAAGAGATTTTAAATAATTATCAAATTAAAGCAGGAATAGTTTTCCACGCAGGCGACGGTAATATACACCCAAATATTGTTTGCGACCCTTCTAATTTTTACGCAAACGCGCAAATAAATAAAGCCATAAAAGAAATTTATGCTTTTGTCGGCTCTATCGGTGCAAGCATCAGTGCGGAACACGGAATCGGTATAGAAAAACGCGCCGCAATGGCTTTTATGTATGATGAGAAAACGCTAAATTTGATGCGCCAAATCAAAACAACTTTAGATCCGTTTAATTTGGCAAATCCCGATAAAATTTTGCCGCTTGCAACAAAAAGCGCAAAAGAACCTTACTCTTCAAAGCAAAAAAATATTCTTGCTTTGCAGGAAAAAATAAAACAGGCTGCTGAGATAAAAATAGAGGAATCTTTGCTTGCTGATGTAAAAGAAATTTTGGAATTAGATAAGAAAAATTGGCTTGTCAAAGTGCAGGCAGGTTGCCCCGTCTGCGAGCTTGAAGAATTTTTAAATAAACATAAAATGACTTTGCCTATAGACCCTGCTTTTGATGGCACAATAGGCAAGGCCTTTGCCGGCGGCTCATTTAAAACAATGTCCGATTTTGTGACCGAACTTGAGTTTATTTTGCCAAATGGGGAAATTTATAATATCGGCGGCAAATATGTTAAAAATGTGGCCGGTTATGATTTGATAAGATTTCTTTGCGGTTCTATGGGTGTTTATGCTTTGATAACCTCTTTAACGATACGCGTTTTTGCCAAAGATAGCAAGGAACCTTTGACGGCAAAAGAACAAGGTTCTTTTAGTCCGGCAACAATACATAAATCTTTAAAATCAATTTTTGATAAAGAAAATAAATTTAATAAATTAGAGGATTTTAATGTCTTTAAACTTAAAAAACAATCCGTTGAAAAGCCAAGATTTTAGCCGTGATGCGATAACTTTGGCAAGAAGACTCGCTTTTTTAAAAGAGCAAAGTATGCGTTGCACGCGTTGCGGGGCCTGCTTGCAGGGCTGTGTTTCCTACAAAACAAAGAATATGGAAAATTTTTCTCCCCGGGGCAGAGTGCAACTCTTAAATCTTATTTTAGAGCGCAAAATTGACCTAAAACAAAATCAGGAAATGCTTTTAAAATGTATTAATTCTTGCACGCAATGCGGGCAATGTTCAAAATTTTGTGCTGTAGATTTAAAGACGGAAGAATTTATTTTTGAGTTAAAAAATTATTTTGCAAAATCAAATTTAAGAACAAAATATTTAAACTTTTATCACAAATATTTTGCTTTTGTTTTTCCGTTTTTAAGTTTGGGTAAAAAAATAAAACAGGCAAAAAAACAAGATACAAAAAACTTGCTTTTAACATCTAAAGAAGGGCTTAAATTTGCTCCTTCAAGCCTTGCTTTGCTGCCTCTTGCAAGAGTGGCTAAAAACAGTTTATATTTAAACGAGGCCCTTTATCTTGGAGATAAAAATTTGCTTGCTTACATATTGAAAAATTTAAAAAAGGAAGTTAAATCTTTTAAAAAAGCAGGTCTTTTTACGGATAATATTATTTTGTGGCGCTTTCTAAAAAATATAAGCGCCTTTAAAGAAATCAAACTTATTTTGCCCGAGATAAAACCAAAAGCGCAAAAGCAAACTCTATATATAATAAATAACAATTCCTTTAATGAAAAAGAAGAAAACATATTTATTAGTTGCTTAAACTCTAATTTTTTTGTAGAGTTTACACAGGATATCATACATACGCCGGCAGGTTTGTTTTGGCGTGATTTATCTTTTGAGGAAGAGCAAATTTTTGCTTCTTCTTTAAAGAAATACGAGGATAAAACCCTTGTTGCTCTTTGCGCGGAAGATAAGGCTTTTTATGATAGGATAGCTAAAAAGCATAAAATAAAATTAGATATTTTAACTTTAGCACAAATTACAGATGAACAACGAAAAACAGGAAAATAGTGTTTTAGACGCTCAGGAAAAACTAAATTTGCTAACGGAGTTCGGCAAAGAAATTGCCCACCATAGCAGTTTAGATACTTTGCTTAGTTTAATAGCCCAGCAGATTCAAAAAATCATTGGGGTTAAGCGTTGTTTTATTTTTATTAAAGACGATAGCAGAAATGAGTTTTGGTCCAAAATCGCAAGCGGAAAGGGCCTAAAATACAGCGAAATTCATTTGCCTTTAAACGGCACTAATATTGCTTGCGCGGTAGCAAAAAGCGGGCATACTGTAAATATTGCCGATGCTTACAGCGATAGCAGATTTTCTAAAGAATTAGATATAATTACCGGTTTTAAAACGACATCTTTGCTTGCCGTTCCTTTAAAAAATAAAGAGGGCAAGGTTATAGGGGTTTTTCAGTTGAATAATAAAGAAGATAATACCCCGTTTAATTCCCGCGATGAAGGACTTTTAAAGTTGCTTGCCACGCTTGCAAGCGGTAATATTGAAATTGCCGCCCTTTACGAAGAAGTTAAACTTGCTAACCTTGAAACAATTTACCGCTTGGCTGTGGCTGCCGAATACCGCGACCAACACGATACCAAAACGCATCTTGCGCATATAAGTGCGGTGTGCGAAATACTTGCTAAAAAATTAGGTTTTTCTAAAGGCGAAGTTGAAAATATTAAAAATGCAAGCCTTTTGCACGATATCGGCAAAGTTGCTATTCCGGACCATATTTTGCTTAAACCGGGCAAGTTGACACCACAGGAATATGAACTTATGAAAGAGCATACAAAATATAGCGAAAAAATACTTAAAGGCGCTAAATCAAAGATTTTGGAAACGGCTTATAAAATGAGCGTTGCTCACCACGAAAAATGGGACGGATCGGGCTATCCAAACGGTTTAAAAGGGGAAGAAATCCCCATAGAAGCAAGGATACTTGCCGTGGCTGATGTTTTTGACGCACTTTGTATGAACAGAATTTACAAAAAGGCCTGGCCGCTTAAAGAGGCTTATGATTATGTTGTTTCCAAAGCGGGTATAGATTTTGATAGTAAAGTTGTGGAAGTTTTTAAAAGGGAATTTCCGCAGATTTTAAAAGTATATGAGAAGTAAGATTAATACGGAGGATTAAATGGAAAAGTTGTTATTCGTTTCAATAGCAGTTTCAATTGTAGCTTTGATTACGGCTTTTATTAAAGCTGTAATAGTTTACAGAAAGCCACGCGGAACAAAAGCAATGAAGAAAATAAG
>JAZKZM010000266.1:0-5257 GCA_045612685.1 Elusimicrobiaceae bacterium | reverse complement strand
TTAAAAAACAAAGAAACAAAATCAGCCGATTTTGTAAAACAAAATTTAAAACAAAACAAACACTTGAATATAAAAACAAAAATAAAAGGTATTTTTTATAGTTGTTATGGTTTTGTCCGCCCGCTTATGCGTAAAATATATTATAAGTTTTTATTTGATATAGAAGTTAAAAAATAATATTTTGCTTAAAAAATTAAGTTGTTTACTGCCAATATAAATATTATTAATTTTTCTTGGAAGTATCTTGTTTTAAATATCTTTTCAAGCGTTTTAATTTACGGCGGCAGACATCTTCCGGCAGGCATTTTTCCGGCGGTAAGTATTGTGCCCTGTAAATTCCGTCAATAAACCAAATAGCCGTGCCCAAAAAATCGCGAACAGGAATTTTTATCGGGCGGGATTTCCGCTTTGGATTATACAAATAGTATTTATGCAGAATTATAGAGCCCAAACCGTCATCTTCGCCTACAATACAAAAGCGGTCTTCTCTTCTTTTATCAATAATATGAAATGATAATAACACTTCGCTAATATCTAACATAAACTAATTATTATAAAATAAATATTTATTATTATAATATTTTGTATTTATCTTGTCAAGTTTTTTGCAAAAAGAGTAGCAAACAAGATTGCTTTTGCAAAGCAAAAGCCAGCGCGCTTTTGTAGGGCGAAGATTTAAGAGAAGTCTTGCTTATTTTTTTTTTTTTGATAAACTACTTTTGTAAGTTTAATCAAAAAAAGAGGTGTTTTTATGAAAAACAAAGCATTTACGCTTATAGAGTTATTAGTAGTCGTTTTAATAATAGGTATCTTGGCGGCAATAGCCGTTCCGCAGTATCAAAAAGCAGTTATAAAAAGTAAAGTTTCCACGGTATTGCCTTTGATGTCTAGCATAGTTCAATCTCAAGAGGCTTATTATATGGCAAATGGCAATTATGCAGATGACTTATCCAATTTGGATATAACAATTCCCAGCAGTTGTTCTTATTCAACTAGTAGTTATATTAAATGCGGAGAAGATTTTTTTATAACTTGGGCTGATGGGGTGTTACTTACTAATTATTGTCCAGGACATAATAGCGATTTTGACTCGTGCAAACCATATAGAGATTTTCAAGTGGGATTAGGGAGTATAAATCAAAATTTAGATGAATGGGCTAGACCTGGTAAATTCCGCTGTATAGGCCAAAATTCTAGTCCTTTGGGAGCAGAGGTTTGTAAATCTTTAGGACATGTTATAAAAGATGAAAGATATCCAGACCAAGATGAAAGTACTTCTCGTTTATACGAATTTAATTGAATATGAATTTAAAACCCCGCATTAAGCGGGGTTTTAAATTTATACGGAGAGGGATATACGGATTCGCCCTTTCGTCATTTTCCTGACGGAAAATGCTCCAGGGCCGGGCTCGCGGTTTTTGCCTTTCGCTGTAAAGCAGCTCAAACAAAAACATCGCTCCGCCTGAGGGTTGGCAAGGTGCTATCTTTGCCTTTGCGCCGCTGAAATTTTTGTGTTAGCGCGAACTTTCTTTTGGGCGCGCCTAGTTAATCTAAGTAAGCACAAAAAAAGGAAGCGATAAGCAAAAAGGGCGCGGCCCTAAAGGGTTTGGCCGTTTTTATGGAAAGCTTTGTTAAAAAAACTTGCCAACTTGCCTAGTTGACTGCGTTTTTTTGCCTCGCTTTCTTATCCTAAAAACGGGCAAACGCAATAGAGCAAATATAACACCTTGCCAACCCTGAAATCCCGACGCAATGCCAAGCAGTTGGCATTACTCCATCCATAAAAAATTAAACCGCCATAAAGGCGGTTAAATTTTTTTACGGAGAGGGAGGGATTCGAACCCTCGATACCCTTTTGGAGTATACAGTCTTTCCAGGACTGCGCCTTCAACCACTCGGCCACCTCTCCTAACAAAAGGATAAATTTATTATATCAAATTTAAACTCTGCGCTCAACAAATAATATAAATAAACTAAAAAAATGCTGGACTTTAAGATAAAAATTCTATATCATAAAAGTAGAGCAAGCTTTTGCTCTTTTGGGAGGGGTTATGAATATTACAGAAATAAACCAAAAGGTTCAGCAGGAAGGTCTTTTTCTGCAAGATTTAAAAAGAGAAATTTCCAAAGTTATTGTAGGTCAACAAGATTTAATTGAAAAAATGTTAATCGGTTTAATTGCCGACGGGCATATCCTTATTGAAGGTGTGCCGGGGCTTGCTAAAACTATGGCAGTTAAAACCTTGGCACAGGCCTTGCAGGCAAGTTTTGCCCGCATACAATTTACGCCTGATTTACTACCTGCCGATATTACAGGCACTTTAATTTTTAATCCTAAAGAAGGCACATTTTCGCCGCGCCAAGGGCCTGTTTTTGCAAATTTAGTTTTGGCTGATGAAATAAACCGCTCGCCGGCAAAAGTGCAAAGCGCCCTTTTGGAAGCTATGCAGGAACGCCAAGTAACTATCGGCGATAAAACTTATCAGTTGCCAAATCCCTTTATGGTGCTTGCTACCCAAAACCCTGTTGAGCAAGAAGGCACCTACCCCTTACCTGAAGCCCAGGTTGATAGATTTATGCTCAAACTTGAAGTGAGCTACCCTTCTAAAGAAGAAGAAAAACTTATTCTTGAAAGAATGTCTATTGCCGCAAAACCGCAAGTTCAAAGCACTATTACAACGGATGCCATTTTGCGTGCGCGCCAAGTGGCAGATAATATTTATGTAGACGAAAAAGTTAAAAACTATATTGTTGATTTAGTTTTTGCTACCAGAAACCCTAAAGAATATAAACTTGAAAGTCTTTCTCCTTATATTTTATACGGTGCAAGTCCAAGGGCTTCAATTTATCTTACCCAAGCGGCCAAAGCGCTTGCCTTCCTTGAAGGCCGCGGCTATGTTACGCCCGAAGATATTAAGGAAATCGGTCCGGATGTTTTACGCCACCGCATACTTAGAACATACGAGGCCGAAGCCGAAAATATTACCCCCCAGGAAATTATTACCAAGATTTTTGCGACAATAGAAGTTCCGTAATTTTGGGAGCAAGGGGGCTTTATGCAAACTTCCGATATTTTAAAGCGTGTTCGCCAAATTGAATTTACAACAGGCAAATTGGTTAGGGAAACTTTCGCCGGGCAATATCTTAGTGTGTTTAAAGGCCAAGGTATAGAATTTGCCGAGGTCCGCCAATATATTGCAGGCGATGATATACGCTCTATTGATTGGAATGTTTCGGCAAGAACGGGCAATACTTATGTCAAAAAATTTAATGAAGAAAGAGAATTGAGCGTTATTATTGCTTGTGATGTTTCCGCCTCGCAATATTTCGGCTCTAAAGGCAGTTTGAAGGTTGAAGCCGCTATTGAACTTGCTTCCGTTTTTGCCTTTTCCGCTATTAAAAATAATGATAAAGTCGGCCTTCTTTTGTTTAGCGATAAGGTGGAACTTTATATCCCGCCGCGCAAAGGCAAAAGGCATGTTTTAAGAATTATTAGAGAACTTTTGGCCTTTGAGCCGAAAAGCAAAAAAACAGATATTTCACTTGCTTTAAGCACTTTGCTGCGCCTTATTAAAAGGCAAGGTATTTTGCTTTTTATTTCCGATTTTGTTGACGAAAATTATGAAAGGCCTTTTAAACTTGCCGCAAAAAAATTTGATTTAATACCTGTTATTATTGAGGACCCTTTGGAATTTAATTTTCCAAAACTGCCGGCTTTAATTCAAATAGAAGATGCCGAAAGCGGCGTTGGCGGTTTTATAACACCACGAACTTTAAAGCAAATTTCCCAAGCAAGAAAAGATGTTTTAGCCAGTGCTCTAAAACTTTTTAAATTAAGCGGTGTTGACTATATAAATATTGACGCTTCTAAAAATACTTTAGACCCTGTTATTAAATTTTTTAAGCAGCGTTCAAGGAAGTTAGGCGTATGAAAAAACTATTATCTTTTTTGTTTTTAATTTGCGCAGTTTTTGCTTTTGCCCAAGATTTGCCGAGTGAAGATAATTCAAAACAGGAAGAAAGCAAAAACGAAATTGCAACTTTTGCTGCTTATCAGGAAGTTAAAACGCCCCTATCTTTTGCAAAACCTTTTAACATAACTATTAATTTGCAAAAACAGGCCACTTTAGCACCAAGCGAACAGGAAGATTTTGAAATTGTTGATATTGATACAACAAAACCGGAGCAAATAATTTTAAATGTTGTCCCTTTTAATTTAGGTGTTTCCACTTTTACGGCTACTTTAATTGACGATAACGGCAATTTTTTTGATATGCCGCCTTTACCTTTGGAAATTAAACAGGTAAAAACCAAATATGACGCTGAAAATTTGCTTGATATAAGAGGACCGAAAAAATTTTCTTCTTGGCTTAAATACTTAATTATAATTTTACTTATTTTGGCAGCAATATGTTATTTTATTTATCGTAAATCAAAACGCAAAAAAGAAGAAATAAAATTAAAAATAGCCAACCCTTATTTAGACGAAACAAAAACGCCCGAAGAAGTGGCGCTCAGTCAAATTGATAGTTTGCTTTTAAAAGATTTATGGGAAACAAAACAATATAAACTTTTTTATATTTATCTAACGGATATTTTAAGAGATTATTTAACTGCCCGTTTTAAATTTGACGCGCACAATTTCACTACAAAAGATTTACTTAGATATATTAAAAAACGCCAAGATTTTAAAAGCGATTTAGTTAATCCGCTTGAAATATTTTTAAAATCTTCGGACTTTGTTAAATTTGCAAGAGCCGTGCCTACGGCAGAACACCGAGATAAAAATCTAAGCGATCTTCGCTTAGTTATCAAAGGTAATGCCAAACCTGTGGAAGCACAAAATAAAACAAAGGAGGTTAAAAAATGACATTTGCAAATCCTTTTTTCTTATATTTGCTGATACCTCTTTTTATTATCGGTCTTTTAGGTGCATTTTTAAAAATTAAGTTTACGGCAAAAATTAAATATCCTTTGGCTAAAGAAATAAACCATAATGCTTCTGCCTTTTTTATCTTAGCTAATTGGTTGCCTTATATGTTGATTATGGCGGCCCTAGTCTTATTGATTATTGCTCTTGCCCGCCCGCAAAAACAAGGACCTACAACTATTCCGCCGACTAAAGGCATAGATATTATGTTGACGATTGATACTTCCGGCTCAATGAATGCTTTAGATTTCAGCCCCAATCGTATGGAAGCGGCAAAACAAACGGCCCTAGATTTTATAGAACAGCGTTCAAGCGATAGAATCGGCG
>JAZKZM010000265.1:0-4213 GCA_045612685.1 Elusimicrobiaceae bacterium | reverse complement strand
AAATTATGTATAACTTTATTAAAAACCAAGATGAAGCCGTTTACGAAGCAATTATGCAGGAATATGAAAGGCAAAAAAACCGTATAGAATTAATTGCTTCTGAAAACTTTACTTCGCCGGCAGTAATGCAGGCGCAAGGCTCAATTTTAACAAATAAATATGCCGAGGGCTACCCCGGCAAAAGATATTATGGCGGTTGTGAATTTGTTGATAAAGTTGAAACAATCGCTATTGAACGCGCAAAAGAACTTTTTAAAGCAGAAGCAGCCAATGTACAACCGCACAGCGGCACTCAAGCAAATTTAGCGGCCTATCTTTCTTTAATAAATCCCGGTGATAAAATTTTAGGTTTAAATTTATCACACGGCGGCCATTTATCTCACGGCCACCCTTTAAATTTTAGCGGTAAATATTTTAAAGTTGCAGCAATTAATGTGCGTCCCGATACAAATGAAATTGATTATGATGAGGCCTTAAAAATCGCAAAAGAATTTCAACCAAAACTTATTATGGCAGGTGCCTCAAATTATTCAAGAATTTTTGATTGGGCCTTTTTAAGAAAAATTGCTGATGAAGTCGGTGCTTATCTTGTTTGCGATATTGCCCATTATGCAGGCCTTGTGGCAGCCGGCGAATATCCAAGCCCTGTTCCTTATGCCGATCTTGTAACGACCACAACGCATAAAACTTTGCGCGGTCCGCGCGGCGGGTTGGTTTTGTGTAAAGGAAAATATTTAAAACAAGATAATTCTTCCGTTTTCCCCGGCAATCAGGGCGGGCCTTTAATGCACATTATTGCGGCAAAAGCCGTTTGCTTTGGCGAGGCCTTAAAACCGGAATTTAAAACTTATCAAAAACAAGTTAAGACTAATGCAAAAATGCTTGCAAAAGTTTTACAGGAAAAGGGTTATCAAATTGTTGCCGGCGGCACGGATTGCCATTTGCTTTGTGTTGATTTGCGCTCCAAAAATATTACAGGCAAAGAGGCCGAAATTGCCCTTGATAAAGCAGGCATAACCTGTAATAAAAATACTATCCCTTACGACCCGCAAAAACCAATGATTACAAGCGGCATACGCCTTGGCACACCGGCAGTTACAACCCGCGGTATGAAAGAGCAAGATATGGCAAAAATTGCAGAATTTATTGACGAAGTTATAACCAATCATACTAACGAAGAAAAACTAAAAGAAATATCTTTACAAGTTGAAAAGTTTTTATCTGCTTTTCCTTTATATAAGGAGTTAATGTAATATGATACAAATAGGTATTATCGGCGGTAGCGGTCTTTATAATATTGAAGGCCTTAAGAATGTTAAAGAAATTTCCGTAAACACCCCTTTTGGCAAAACTTCCGATAAAGTTATCACGGGGGAAATTAAAGGTGTCAAAGTCGGCTTTATTGCCCGTCATAACAGAAATCATATTATTTCTCCGACGGAAGTTCCTTACAGAGCAAATATTTATGCTTTAAAAAAACTTGGGGCAAATACAATTTTGGCTTTTAGTTCTGTTGGTTCTTTACGGGCAAAATTTCCGCCTAAAACTTTTGTTATGCCGGACCAACTTATAGATAGAACAATCTTGCGTCCAAATACTTTTTTTGGCGGCGGCTTAGTGATACACGCTTCTTTTGCAAGGCCTTTTTGTAATTGCGTGCAAGAAATTTTATATAAAGAAGCAAAAAAATTAAAAATAAAAGCAGCCAAAGGGGCCACTTTAGTTACTATGGAAGGGCCGATTTTTTCCACTAGAGCGGAAAGTCTTTTTCATAAAAAAATCGGCGGCGATTTGATCGGTATGACGGCCTGCCCCGAAGCAAAACTTGCGCGCGAAGCAAGTTTGCGTTTTGCTCAAATTTGTATGGTTACCGATTTTGACTCTTGGAAAGAAGAAGACGAAGTTCATGTTTCTAAAATAAATGAAGTTATTAAGTATAATGAAATTGCCGCAAAAAAACTTGTTTTAGCTGCAATTCCTTTAATTGCTAAAACTTCTTATTGCCAAGATTGCAAAAACCAAATGCCCGATTTAACGGCAACACATAATAAAGCAGTCAGTAAAAAAGTTTTAAAGAAATTAGAAGTGATTTTAAAACAAAATTTTTAAAACACAACCCTTGTGTTTGACAGCTACCCCAGATGTTTTATAAAATATACTTACCGGTAGGTAAATATATTTTATGGCAAAGAAAGAAAATAAAACCTCTAAAGAAGAAATAAAGCTAAAAGCTTTTAAATTAATGGCTAAGCAGGGCATAAAAAATATCTCTATGCGCCAAATTGCCGATGCTTGCGGCGTCAGTAAGCCAATGCTTTATTATTATTTTAAAGATAAAGACGATTTGCTTTTTCAGATGATAAAGGAAAGGCTTGATGCTGTAAATAAAAGTTTAAGTCTTGGTATTAAAGAAGATTTGTCTTTGCAAAATTTGTTTGAAACTTTATTTTGTTCTCATTCTTTAGGGAAAAGCGATTTTAAGGAAACTTCATCTTTTTTAATTCACTTAAGCGTTTATGTCCGTGGGAATAAAACTTTAGAAAACAAACTTTTAAATATCCGTAAAGAGGCAAATAAGAGTATTTATAATATTCTTAATTTGCAATATAAAAAGGGGCGTTTAACCCAAAAAAATAAAGAGTTAGGATATTATTTAATTTTAGCGGTTTTTTCTTTTTTATCTATGTGTTCCGTAGATAAAAGTATAAAAATTGATAAACATTTAATAAGCGATATGACAAGCGCTATATTAAAAGGGATTTCCTATAAAGGGGGAAAATAGATGATAAATAAAAGTAAATTAGTTCTTTGTGTTTTTGCACTTTTAGCAAGTTCTTTTGCTTTTGCGCAAAACACAAAAGACGGGGTAGATTTGTTTGCCTTAACAAATGCAGACCCAAATGCTATAACGATACATCAAGCAATAGAAATTGCTTTGGAAAATAACTCCAATATTCAAATCGCCCAGAAATCCGCGCAGATTTATGAGCAACAAGTTAAGCAATATTGGTCTTATGTTTATCCGCAAGTAAATTTAAGTGCTTCTTATACCCGTTCTCTTCATCCTCAAGAAGTGCTTACTTCTATGGGTAAATTCAGAATGGGCCTTGATAATGCTACCAGTGCAAGTGCAGAAGCCACGCTTTTACTTTGGAAAGGCGGTGCGGTAAGCGCAGGTATAAGAATGGGTAAATACCACTCCCAAAGCGGCTATTTAGAGCTTAGCGAAACACAAAATTTAATTAAAGATAATGTTAACATTTTATGTTTCGGCATTATTTTATCGCACGCTTTAATACAAGTTCAGCAGGAAAACTTGGATATTGCAAAAGACCATTTAAAAGAAATACAGCAAAAGTATAAACAAGGTCTTGCAAGCGATTTGGATGTTCTTAATCAGAAAGTCAAAGTATCCAATAGCGAGCCTGCTTTGATACAGGCTAAAAACGGCTATGAAATCGGCCTTCTTACTTTAAGAAGAGTTTTGAATAAAGACCCTCAAGATGCACTTTCTTTAAAGTGGACTCTTAACGATATTATGGAATATCAAATACCGGAGCTAGAAGAACTTTTTGAAATAGCTCAAAATAATAGGCCCGAGTTAATAATTGCCCAACTTAATACTCAAATAGCAAAAGAGCAAGTTAATGTTGCTAAAGCAGACCATTATGGTTCTCTTACGGCTTTTGCCAATGCAAGTTATACGGGTTCTTCTGATGAAGTTATTATTCCTATGAGCAGTTATAATTCTTCTTACGGCACATCAGTCGGTTTAAGATTGAATCTTCCTTTGTTTGAAGGTTTTAGGGTTTCTTCGCAAGTGCGCCAAAAAGAACTTGCTTATGAGCAAGCCCTTATTCAAGCGCAAGATACACAAAGAAATATCAAAATAGAAGTCAAACGCGCTTGGCTTAATTTAAATGAAGCAAAAGAAAGAATTGCTTCCACAAAAGGCACAATCGGCCAGGCACGCAAAAACTTACACAGCACAAATTTAAGATATAGAAACGGGCTTGCAAGCCGCCTTGACCTTGACGACGCCGCCTTGCTTTTACACGATGCCGAACTTCAGTTTGTTCAAGCCGTTCACGATGGCTTTGTTGCCCTTTCAAATTTAAATTACGCAGTAGGTAAAGAAGTCGCAGTAAAATAATTTTAGGAGAATATAAAAATGACACAAGTAATAAAATATAAAAACGAAAAAGAACGTAAA
>JAZKZM010000264.1:0-2514 GCA_045612685.1 Elusimicrobiaceae bacterium | reverse complement strand
CTACTTTTTTTAATACTACTACTATTGTCTAAACTTTTTAGCAATTTGTCAACTACTTTTTGTTAATTTTCTTAATTGCTTTTTTGGCTTGTGTGCTATACTCGTCTGAATTAAGCAAAAATTGATAATATTTTAAGGCATTTTGCGCGTCACCTAAAGTTTCGCAAACTTGGGCAAAGTGCCAAATAATCTCAGGGTCTTTAGCATCTTTTTTAGGCAAAGTTTTAAGCAAGTTTAAAGCTTCTTGCGTTTTACCCGTTTTATAAAAATACCAAGCAAGAGAATCTATCGTTGCGCTGTCTTTTGGATTTATTGCAATGGCCTTTTTAATATATTCGCCCCCCTTTTCAACCTGTTTTGTTTTATCAATTAAGTGATAGCCAAGAAAGTTTAAGGCCTCGGCATTTTGGGGATTTTTGCTAATTATATCTTCCAAAACTTTTTGCATTTTTTTATAGTTTTTTAACTCGGCCAAAGTATAAGCATAGTTAAGCAAAATTTCTTCATTATCAGGCTGTTTTTGCAAAAGTTTTTCAAGCACTTTTTGGGCTTGTTTATAATCTTTATTATCTTCCAGCATCAAGGCATAATAAAAACCGATTTCAATGCTGTCATTAAAATCCGCGAAGGATTGCTGCATAGCCAAAAGGGCTTCTTGGGGTTTGCCGGCCAATTTTAAAAGATGGACTTGCTTTAATCTTAAAGCGGAATTTGTTTTAAAATTTTCACTTTGTTTTAAATACTCCACTGCTTTTAAATAATTTTTTTGCTTCTGTTCCCATAAGGATAAATAGTTGCAGGCCTGTTCATTTTTTGGATTTTGTTGATAAGCACGCAAATAATATTTTTTTGCTTCTTCCGGTTTATTTTGCAATACATAATAGGCACCTATTTTAATCAAATCTTCATCTGTCAAAAGGCCTTCTTTATCCATATCTGCGTAAACTTGCAACATTTTATCTATATCTTTATTTAACTCGTAAATTTTTGCTTTTGCAAGGTAAAACTCATGCGTTGGCGGATATTTTTTTATTGCGTTATTTAATGTTGAAATCGCATTTTGTACCTGATTTTGATTTATATAAATTTGCGCAATTTCCATATTAATCGGCATATATAAAAGATTGTTTTCTTGTTCCAGTTGGCGCAAAAATTTTATTGCTTCATCTTTATCTATTGTGTTTAGTAAAGTTAAATACTGGACTAAAACCGTTTGATTTTGAGGATCGTTTTTTAACGACTCAGAATAATATTTTTGGGCATCTTTTAAATTGCCTTTTTGCCAAGCAAGTTGCGCATTTAAAGCAAGAGCCCAAGCATCTTGCGGGTCTGCTTTTAAATATAAAGGGATATACTTTTGTGCGCAAGTTTTATTTTCGGTGTGATAACATAAAGTAGCCAAACTTTTTAAAACAATTGTATCGTCAGGAGTTAGAGTATAAGGTTCTTCATAAATTTTTATTGCTTCTTTTGGATTTTCTTTTTCTAAGTAAAGAGCATCAGCAAATTTATTTAAAAAATCTTTTGTATAAATTTCTTTTTGTTCTGCTTGAGCTTGTTCTGTTTGTGCCAAAAGATTTAAAGATAAACTTGTTAAAATAAAAAATAAAAATAGTTTTTTTGTAATGTTTTTCATAATGTTTTTGGCGCCGTAAATAACATTAAATCGGCGTCAATTTCCCCCTCATAAAATTTTTTGCGGACTGCAACTTTTTTAAAACCGAAATCCTGATATATTTTTTTTGCTTTTTTGTTTTGCGTGCTAACTTCCAAAGTTATTTTTTTAACATTTTGATTAAGCAAATAAGTTAAAGCAAAACTTAAAAGTTTTGTGCCAAAATGTTTGTTTTGTTCTTGCACTTTTACAGCAAAATTTGTAAGTTCGGCTTCGTCTTGATAAACGCGAAAACAAATAAAACCAAAAACTTCTTTTTTTGTTTCATCCGCACATAAAAAAATTTGCGCGCAGTTTAAATTTAATTCTTCTTCAAATTGTACTTTAGTCCAAAGTGCCGCGCCGGATTCTTTACCAATTTTTGCTAAACTTTGGGCGTAAATTTTATCTTTGCTTTGGGCAAGAAAAATCATTATTTTGCATCCTTTTTTAAGGCGGTAAGTTCAAAACGCGCCGGCTTTAAATAAAGCGGAGTAAATACATCAGTTAATTTTTGTTTACCGCAATATTTCGGTGCAAGTTTTGCCATTGTTTCAAAAGAAATTTTGTTTAATTTACCGGGCGCAAAAATTGCTTTTTTACAAGTAAAAATTTTACTTAAGCTTTGACCTTCAGCACCCCAACCGTAAATAAATAAAGGTGTTTTTTGTTTATTTAAAATAGATGCAATTTCTTCTTCGGTAGTCCAAATTTCTTTATCCTTAAAACTTAAAAAATATTCTTTTCTAAAAGCGGGCAAAATTATCATAATATCGCCATATTCTTTTTGATACTCTGCGCTATTTTGCGCTTGGTATTTTAAGATATCAAACACGCTTAAACTTGCCACTTTTACGCTT
>JAZKZM010000263.1:0-2516 GCA_045612685.1 Elusimicrobiaceae bacterium | reverse complement strand
GGTGTGTGGCGTGTCCGTGCCGATAAATATAGTAGAGTTTTCCTCTGCATTTAAAGTTTTAACAAGGGTATTTAATTCTTCTTCGCTAAAGAATTTGGCACTTGGTCCTGTTGCTTTGCCGTCTTTAACTTTTAAATAACTTAAACCTTTTGCGCCGTTTTTCTTGGCGACTTCGGTTAATTTATCAAGTGCGCCTCTGGTTAAAATTTCAGCGCTGTTTGGCGCCACTAACGCGCGGATAACGCCGCCTGATTGCAAACTTTGGCTAAATACTTTAAATGCGGTATTTTTAAAAATTTCGCCGATATCGCTAATTTCAAGACCAAAGCGCACATCAGGTTTATCACTGCCGTATTTAAGCATAGCTTCCTGATAAGGCAAGCGTCTAAAAGGAGTTTTTATTTCCTCACCTGCCATAGTGAAAACTTGTTTCATCATATTTTCGCCGATAGTAAAAATATCGTCTAAATCAACAAAGGACATTTCCACATCAATTTGCGTATGTTCGGGCTGGCGGTCTGCTCTTAAATCTTCATCTCTAAAAGCGCGCGCAAGTTGAAAGTATCTGTCAATTCCGCTTGCCATTAAAGTTTGTTTAAACATTTGCGGGCTTTGCGGAAGCGCATAAAATTTGCCTTTATGTACGCGGCTTGGCACAAGGTAATCTCTTGCGCCTTCTGGCGTGGAGCGGGTTAAAATCGGGGTTTCAATTTCCAAGAATCCGTTTTCATCAAAATATCTGCGCACGCATTGGGCAATTTTATGGCGCATAGTTAAATTGCGCACCATTCTTGGTGCTCTTAAATCAAGATAGCGGTATTTAAAGCGGATTTCTTCGCTCAAATTTTTATCTGTATCAATTTCAAAAGGAAGGGGGATACAGGTATTTAAAACTTCAATAGTGTCGGCTATAACTTCAATTTCGCCGGTTTTCATATTTTTGTTTATATACCCTTCTTTACGGGCTTTAACCTGGCCTGTTATACAAACAACATATTCATTACGCAAGGTTTGCGCAATTTCAAAAGCAGTTTTATTTTCCGGCTCAACAACCACTTGCACAAGTCCTGTTCTATCTCTTAAATCTAAAAACAAAACTCCGCCGTGGTTTCTATAACTTTGCACCCAGCCGCAGAGCGTTTGTTTTGTATTTATAAGTTTGGCATTAATATCGCCGCAGTAATTAGTTCTTTTCATTTTGCACCTTTTTTAATACGGAAATAATTTCGCTTTGCAAATATTCTTTTTGCTCGGCATTTGTTAAATCTTTTAAAACAAAAGTATTTTTTTCTACTTCGCTAGAGCCTATAATTATGGTCCAGCGGCAGTTATTTTTATCTGCCTGTTTCATTTGGGCTTTAATGTTTTTATCAAAAACACCGCCCAAAGTTTTTATATTTTCTTTTCTTAAAATCTGCATAAGATTAAAAGCTGTTTGATTGCAGGTTTTATCCATAGAAATAACAAAAAATTTATTTTCTCTTTGGTTATTTTCTTCTGCTTTTGTTTGTTCTTCTAAGACGGAAGAAACCCTTTGTGCACCAAGTGCCCAACCGACAGCCGGGCAAGCAGGCCCGCCCATAGATTTGACTAAGGTATCATATCTGCCGCCACCTGCAATAGCATTTTGTGCGTTTGTTCCGGCGACAAATTCAAAAACCGTTCTTGTATAATAATCAAGTCCGCGCACTAGCATAGGGTCCACTTCAAAATCAATTTTACCTTTAAGCAAAGATAAAACTTCGTCAAAATGTGCTTGGCAAGAAGGACATAATTTTTGTTTTGGCACATTAGTAAATTTAGGCCCGTCGGTTTTGCAGTCTAAAACTCTAAGTGGGTTTCTTTCAAGGCGGTCTTTACATTTATCGCAAAGCTCTTCTTTTTTGGCGGAAAAAAAGTTTATTAATTCTTGCCTAAAAGCAGGGCGACATTCGGAACAGCCAAGGGAGTTTATTCTAACTTTATAATTTTTTATTCCGTAGCGTTCAATAATATCTTTTAACATTAAAATTGTTTGGGCATCTTGTGCGGGGTTTTGATTACCGAAACACTCCACACCGATTTGTTCAAACTCTCTATATCTACCGGCCTGTGGGCGTTCTGCCCTAAACATATTGCCGATATAATAGAAACTTTTTAGAGGATTATTTTGCGCAAAACCATTTTCAATATAAGCGCGCACGATACCGGGCGTGCCTTCAGGTCTAAGGGCGATATTTCTGCCGCCCGCATCTTCAAAAGCATACATTTCCTTTTGCACGATATCGGTTGTATCTCCGGTTGATTTAATAAAAAGTTCTTTTAATTCCACCGTAGGTATGCGCAACTCGTCCACGCCGTAAAGGGCAAAGACTTCTCTTGCGCAGTTTTCAAGTTTTGTTAAGTTTTCGGCTTGCGTGCCGAAAGTATCTTTAAATCCTCTAACTATTTTTGCCATATTTATATTTTAGCATTTTATTAGCCCTCGGAAAATGGTATAATATAAAAAGTAAGGGCGTGTAGCTCAGTTGGGAGAG
>JAZKZM010000262.1:0-3531 GCA_045612685.1 Elusimicrobiaceae bacterium | reverse complement strand
TTTAAAAATAGTTCATCAGAAGTATTTTTCTTAGCAAAGTGAAAGCGCCTTAACTCTAAATAATTCTTTAGCACACTGCATGCTTCCTTATTAATAGGCACAAATCTTTGTTTGCGGCCTTTACCAAAAGCCAAGAGCCACCTTTCTTCAAGGTTAACATTTTCAATACGCAAGTTTATAAGTTCGCTAACTCTTATACCGCTTGCATAAAGCAAATGTAAAATGGCAAGGGTTCTTTTTTCACTAAAAGTTTTTGCGGGGAAACTGAGTAAACGCTCCATTTGCTCTTTTGTTAATTGTTTTGGCAAATGGCGTATAGTCCTTGCCGAAATTAAAAAACGGGAAGGGTCATTTTTCAAAATCCCTTCAATCATCAAAAATTTATAATAAGATTTTAGGGCTTCAAGTTTTCTTTGCGAACTAGCAGGCGCAAGCACAAGTTCCGCTTTTAAATGGTAAATATAATTATCCAAAAACTCCGGTGTTGCCTGAATAGGCTCGGTTTTATTTTGCGCGCAATAATCAAAAAATTGTTTTATATCCCTGCCGTATGCAAGAATAGTGTTTTTTGATAATTGCCTTTCAAAAGAAAGGTGATTTAAAAAATCTTCTATTTCCATTTTTATAAAAATAGGGCTTACAGCGCGCAGCCATAAGCCCTATATAATAAGAATATTCTTAAGCTGCTTTTTTAGATTTCTTTTCAGCTTTAGCGGGAAGTGTGCCCGTGTTTAAAAACATTTCTTTTAATTTGTTTTCAATTTCGCTTGCCACTTCGGGGTTATCTTTTAAATATTGGCGGGCATTTTCAGCACCTTGGCCGAGTTTTTCGCCATTATAAATAAACCAGCTGCCGCTTTTTTCAATAACATTATTATCTGCACCCATGGAAAGCAGGCACGCTTCTTTTGAAATACCTTCACCGTGGAGCATAGTAAATTCCGCTTGTCTATATGGCGGTGCAACTTTATTTTTAACAACTTTAACTCTGACTCTGGTGCCGATAACATGTTCGCCGTTTTTAAGGTTTTCAATTTTTCTGACTTCCAAACGAACGGAAGAATAAAATTTCAAAGCAAGTCCGCCCGGTGTAGTTTCCGGGTTGCCAAACATAACACCGATTTTTTGTCTAAGTTGGTTAATAAAGATAATGCTTGTTTTTGTTTTAGCAAGCAGACTTGTTAATTTTCTTAAGGCCTGGCTCATCAAGCGTGCTTGAAGACCGACATGGGAATCGCCCATTTCGCCCTCAATTTCGGCTTGGGGCACAAGCGCGGCAACGGAGTCAATAACAATTAAATCAGTTGCGCCCGAGCGCACAAGTTTTTCTGCAATTTCCAAAGCTTGTTCGCCGCTATCGGGTTGGGAAATAAATAATTCATCAATATTTACGCCAATTAATTTTGCGTATGAAGGGTCCAAAGCATGTTCTGCGTCAATAAAAGCAACCGTTCCGCCTGCTTTTTGTGCCTGTGCTGCGATATGTAAACTTAAAGTTGTTTTACCGCCTGCTTCAGGGCCGTAAATTTCAATAACTCTGCCGCGCGGAATACCGCCGATACCAAGTGCTAAATCAAGGGAAAGCGCACCGGTAGGTATGCACTCAATTTTTTGTGCTGCTGTTTGGCCCAGGCGGCAAATTGCGCCCTTACCGAAAGATTTTTCAATTTGCCCTATAGCAAGTTCAAGGGCTTTTTTCTTATCTAAATTTGTTTCTGCCATTTTTTTACTTCCTCCTATTTTTTAGCACTTTTAGATTTAGAAATACTAAAAACTATTTTATCTTTTTCTTTATCAAAATCGGCCACAACTTCGCTTTTATCGTTAAGTTGGTTTTCCAAAATATATTCGGCCAAAGGGTCTTCAAGTTCGCGTCTTATTGTTCTAAGCAAAGGTCTTGCGCCGTATTTTGGGTCAAAGCCGGTTTTGACTAAGAAATCTTTAACATTTGCCGTCCATTTAATTTTTAAATTATGTGCGGCAAGTTTATTTTCAATATCTTTTAAGTTTATATCAAGAATTTTATGCATATTTTCTTCCGTTAATTGGTGGAAGACAATAATTTCGTCAATTCTGTTTATAAACTCCGGGTTAAAGGTTTTCTTTACTTGTTCAAGAACATCACCCTTCATATCGGAATATTGCTGTTCTAAAGTGTTTTGCGCGGTAAAACCGAGTCTGTTTCCTTTATTAACAATTTCACGCGCACCGACATTTGAGGTCATAATAATTATAGTATTTTTAAAATTAACTTTATGGCCCAAATTATCGGTTAAACTACCTTCGTCAAGCACTTGTAAAAGAATATTATAAATATCAGGATGTGCTTTTTCAAATTCATCTAAAACAACCACGCTGTAAGGGCGGCGTCTGACGGCTTCTGTCAGTTGTCCGCCTTCTTCATAACCCACATAGCCCGGGGGCGCACCTATCAAGCGCGAAACGGCAAATTTTTCCATATACTCTGACATATCAATTCTTATCATAGCGTCTTCATCGCCAAATAAGAAAGAGGCCAAAGTTTTTGCAAGTTCGGTTTTACCTACACCGGTAGGACCAAGGAACAAAAAACCGCCCAAAGGTCTGTTAGGATTAGATAAACCTGTTCTGCTTCTTTTAATTGCTTGGGAAATTGCGTGCACGCCTTCATCCTGGCCGATAATTCTTTCGTGCAAAAAGGCTTCCATATTTAAGATTTTATCAGTCTGGCTTTGGGTTAAACGCGTAACGGGAATACCCGTCCATTTAGAAGCAACGATTGCAATATCTTCTGCGGAAACTTGCGGATGTTTCTTCTTTTTATTTTTAAAGAAAGTTTCTTTTGCTTTTTCAATTTCTTCAGAAAGTTTTTGAATTTTTTGTTTTATTTTTTCTGCTTGTTCGTATTTCTGTTTATTAAGGGCTTCTTCTTTTTCTTCATTTAAAGCAGTTAAATTTCTTTGTTTTTCTCTTAATGCAGGCGGCAAAGTATTATTTTTAAGGCGCACTCTTGAGCCGGCTTCATCTAAAAGGTCAATAGCCTTATCAGGCAAGGCGCGTTCTGTAATATACCTATCTGCAATATTTGCGGCTGCTTTTAAGGCCTCATCGGTAAAAACAACTTCGTGGTGCTGTTCATATTTATTTTTTAAACCTTTTAAGATTTCCAAAGTTTCATTTAAAGAAGCAGGCTCGGTTGTAATAGGTTGGAATCTTCTTTCTAAAGCCGGGTCTGCTTCCACATATTTTCTATATTCATCAAAAGTGGTAGCACCGATACATTGAAAAGAACCTCTGGCAAGAGCAGGTTTTAACATGTTTGATGCATCCATAGACCCTTCTGCAGCGCCTGCACCGACGATGGTATGAAATTCATCAATAAACAAAATAACATTTTTTGCCTCTTCAACTTCGCTGATAATATTTTTGAGTCTTTGTTCAAATTCACCGCGGTATTTTGTACCTGCAACAAGTGAACCAAGGTCAATATTAACAAGACGTTTATTATGCAAAACTTCGGCAATTTCGCCGTTAGCCATGCGCTGGGCAAGG
>JAZKZM010000261.1:0-1687 GCA_045612685.1 Elusimicrobiaceae bacterium | reverse complement strand
CCTTCATTAAGCCACCGCCCAAATCTTTTGCCGCTTGCTTTTGCTCGTCAAGTTCTTTGTTTACCTTGTCGAGTTCTTGCCGTGTTTCCACCCCAGCATCTTCTAACTCTTTAAGGCTATCGGTGTAATAATCTATATTTTTCTTGGTTTCTTTTACTTTTGCGCTCTGGTTGTTTATCTCTGTCGCAAGCTTTTGTGCCGCTTTGGAGTTTGCGCCTTGCCTTGATACTACATCAGCGTAGCTCGCCTCTAACTCCTTGAGCTTGCGGCTCTCGGCATCATAGAGCTTGTTAAGCTGCTCTATCTTTGCACGCAAGCCCTCTGCGTTATCATTCCACCTACCCATAGAGGCGGTAGCATTTTTAAACTCGCTATTAACTTGCGCCACATATCTATTTAATTGTTGCGTACTGGCGCTAAAATTTGATATATCGGCTTTAAATACCGTAGTTATAGTGCGCTCCTCTGCGCTCAACTATACCACCTCCCCTTAATGCCAGGTTGCATTTGCGCTTGTTACCCATATATCGCCTTGCTCTGTTTTTCCGTTCTTTTCTTTTCTATCGTGTATAACACAATCTGCGTACAAATCGTAAACCTCTCGTGTAGGTCGGTTTAATATCTCAAACGGCGAAAGCCCAACAAATCTGCCGCATAAACAATCTATTAGATCAAAAAAACTTTCGTCTATTGTTTTGAAAACGGGAGGAGCGCCGTTTGTGCCTCCTCCCCCCGTTGCTATTTTTTTGCCGTATTTTGTACTATTTCGTTTGTTTCCGCACCTATTGCCTCAACAAATTTAAGCCAATCGGTAGGATCAATATAGTTAAAATCGTCATTTTCAAAATGAGGGAAAATAGTTTTAAGAATATCAAGGGTTATAGCCTCTTGCTCCTCTTCGCTCTTTCCGTTCATATTTTCGCTCAAGGCTTGCACCTTTTTGCTCACTCCCAGCAAAAGCCTCCTACATACATACTGCTTTGTAGGCTCTTCGCTGGTGCAATCTTTGTAAATATTTAATACTGCGTACATTTTGTTGCCTCCTTAAATTGCGGTTACTTATACCGTTTTAAGCTCGGTTTCTGCGTTGTCGGGTGTAATAACCTTTGCAAACCACTTTTCTACAAGCACCTTGTTTGCCTCGGTGATCGGCAGCGCCATATCAAGCTCGTTGTTGCTCGTCTTAGTCCAGGCCTTGTCGGGAGCGCTAAAGGTTACATTAACCTCCTGGCCCTCGCTCGCCGTGCCTCTGTCTATGGTGTTTGAGGTCTTAGAAATAGAGTTAACTATTGCCTTATAGCCCCATACAACCTCGCAAGGCTTGTTTACATCGCCATCGTGGAGCGCATAGCCCACCGCTATATACGGCCTCTTTGAGCCGTCTGGTGCAGTACCGTAAAGCTTGTTTTCACCAACCGTTATAACGGTCTTGCCAAGCAACTCGGCCTCTACATCGGGAGCAACACGCATACAACTGAAAGTACGGGTAACGCTCGTGCCGCCGTATGTGGTATCTTGCAGCTTGTTATCTGCCCATACCTCCTCATTTTCGCTACTCATTTCCGCAGAAATGTTTTTTACCTCGCAAAGCTTTTTTACATCGCCGAAAGTAACGGTATTTGCCTCGGCATCAAATGTATAAAGCGCATACACAAGCCTACTACAACCTCTGTACTGTCTTGCCATT
>JAZKZM010000260.1:0-8320 GCA_045612685.1 Elusimicrobiaceae bacterium | reverse complement strand
GTATTCAAGGGCAACTATTGCATCTTCGCTATCAACAAAAACGGAGCCTTCGCCTTTATCGCCGTCTTTGATTTTAGTTAAGAAGTTAATACCCAAAACCATATCGTGTGAAGGTGCGGCAATAGGTCTGCCTGAAGCCGGTGATAAAATATTATTGGTAGCAAGCATTAAAGTTTTTGCTTCAATTTGTGCTTCCAAAGTTAAAGGAAGGTGAACAGCCATCTGGTCACCGTCAAAGTCTGCGTTGAAAGCAGCACATGTGAGCGGATGGAGTTGGATTGCTTTACCTTCAATTAAAACCGGTTCAAAGGCTTGAATACCGAGTCTATGCAATGTCGGAGCGCGGTTTAAAAGAACAGGGTGATTTTTGGTAACTTTTTCCAAAATATCCCAAATTTCAGGGCGCACTCTTTCAAGCATTTTTTTGGCGGCTTTTAAGGTAATACCTTCTTTCTTCATAAGTTCACCGATAATAAACGGTTTGAATAATTCAAGAGCCATTAATTTCGGCAATCCGCATTGATGTAATTTCAAATTAGGACCGACAACAATAACTGAACGGCCGGAATAGTCCACCCTTTTACCGAGTAAGTTTTGGCGGAATCTGCCGTGTTTACCTTTAATAACATCAGAGAGAGATTTTAAAGGTCTGCCGCCTGCACCGACAAAGAATTTACCTCTTGCGCCGTTTTCAATTAAAGCGTCAACGGCTTCTTGTAAAAGGCGTTTTTCATTGTAAATCATTACTTCGGGTGCTCTTAAGTTTTCAATATGTTTTAAGCGGTTGTTGCGGTTAATGATTCTTCTGTATAAATCGTTTAAATCAGAGGCTGCAAAGCGGCCGCCGTCAAGCGGAACTAACGGGCGCAAATCAGGCGGAATAACAGGAAGGACATTCATAATCATCCATTCAGGTCTGTTGCCGCTTGCTTTAAACTCTTCCATAGTTTTAATACGGCGGTTTAATTTGGCGCGTTCAAGTTCGCTTTGAGTATCTTTTAACTGCTCATGTAAAGCAGGGATTTCTTTATCAAAATCTAAAGTTCTTAAAAGTTCTTGAACGGCAGGTGCTCCAATACCGACTTTTAAACGTGCACCGTGATTTTTTCTTGCTTCACGCACTTGAGCGTCAGTTAAAAGATCTCCTTTTTTGAAAACTGTTCTGCCTGTTACGCTATCAACAGTATCTTCCAAAACGACATAACTTGCATAATAGACAATGCGTTCAAGGTCGGAAGTTTTCATATCTAAAAGAACGCCGATTCTTGAAGGATTTTTTCTTAAAAACCAAACATGGGCAACAGGCACGGCAAGTTCAATGTGGCCCATTCTTTCACGGCGGACTTTACTTTCGGTAATTTCAACACCGCATCTGTCACAGCACATACCTTTAAATTTAACCCAGCGGTATTTACCGCAAGAGCATTCATAATCTCTTGTCGGACCGAAAATTCTTTCGCAGAATAAGCCGTCTCGCTCAGGTTTTAAAGTTCTGTAGTTAATGGTTTCCGGTTTTTTTACTTCCCCGCTGGACCAGGAAAGTATTTGTTCTGGGCTGGCGATACCTAATTTAATAGCGTCAAAATCAAAAAAGTTGAGTTCGCCTAATTTCTTTGTTTTCTTAGTATTATTTGACAATTCTGACATTTTACTCTCTCTCCACTATTTAGCCACGGATTTGGCTTCTTTCTTAGAGTCTTCTTTAGTGTCTGCTTTTTTACTTTCTTTAAGCAATTCCACGCTTACACCTAAAGCCTGAAGTTCTTTAACGAGAACTTTAAATGATTCCGGCACGCCGGGTTGAGTAGGCAATTCGCCTTTGACGATAGATTCATACATCTTTGTTCTACCGACGAAATCATCTGATTTTACTGTTAAGAATTCCTGCAAGGTATAAGTTGCGCCATAACCTTCTATAGCCCAGACTTCCATTTCACCGAATCTCTGACCACCGAATTGAGCTTTACCGCCCAAAGGTTGTCTTGTAATTAAGCTATACGGCCCGGTGGAGCGGCTGTGAACCTTATCTTCCACCAAGTGATTAAGTTTCATCATATACATATAGCCGATAGTAACTTTTTCCGCAAAAGGTTCGCCGGTTCTGCCGTCGTATAAAGTAATACGGCAGTAATCATCCGGTAAATATTTTTCAGGCACGCCTTTTGCTCTTAAAGCATCTTTTGCTTTGCGCACTTGGGCGATAACTTCTTCTTCGCTAGGTCCGTCAAAGACCGGTGTTGCGGTATGAATATTTAAGTGGTGGGCAGCCCAACCTAAAGTGGTTTCAAAAAGCTGGCCAACGTTCATACGAGAAGGAATACCCAAAGGTGATAACACAACATCAAGCGGTGTGCCATCCGGCAAGAAAGGCATATCTTCTTCCGGCAAGATTTTGGCAACAATACCTTTGTTTCCGTGTCTGCCGGACATTTTATCACCTACTTGAATTTTGCGTTTAGAAGCAATAAAAACTTTTACTGATTTATTAACTGTTACGGCAAGGCCGTCACCCTGATTAATCGTGCGGACTCTTTCAAAGTGTTCAAGAACGCGCTTTTCAAGGGTTTTATAAAGTGTGTTAATTCTTTCTTCTTCTTTTTTAAGATCAGTTGCTTTCTTAATAGTTTCTTTAGCATAAGCAAGGGCTCTCTTTTTCTCTTCTTTTAAAGTGTTAAGAGCCAAAGTTTGTTCTTCATCAAGAGCTTTGAGTTTTGCTTTTTCTTCCGCTTTAGTAAGTTTTTCCTTGCGGACGAAAACTCTTGTTCCGATAACTTTACCGCTTGTGCCGGGCGGGACTCTTAAAGAAGCGTCAACAACATCATCTGCTTTCTTACCGAAGATAACTTTTAAAAGTCTTTCTTCAGGGGTAAGTTGTTGTTCGCCTTTAGGGGTAACTTTACCGACTAAAATATCACCGGGGCCGACAACGGTTGAAGGTATAATAATACCGTCATTATCTAAGTGGGCAAGGGCATCGGAGCCGATATTGGGAATATCTCTTGTAATTTCTTCAGCACCGAGTTTGGTGTTTCTTGCATCTGTTGATAATTCGTGTAAGTGAATAGAAGTTAAAACATCTTCTTTTACAAGACGGCTGGAAATCAAAATAGCGTCTTCGTAGTTATAACCTTCCCAACTCATAAAACCAACAAGTAAGTTTTTACCTAAAGATAAAATGCCATCACACATTGCAGGGCCGTCAACTAAAATTTGGCCGGCTTTTACATTATCGCCTGTTTTTACTAAAGGTTTATGATTTACGCAGGTATCATTGTTAGATCTTTTATATTTAACAAGTTCATAAACATCTAACTTACCACCGTTGGCAGGTTCAATAACAATTAAATCTGCACTTGCAAGGACGACTCTACCTGCTTGCTTTGCAACGATAGCAGAACCGGAATCTCTTGCTACGGCATCTTCAATACCGGTGCCGACTAAAGGAGCTTCCGTCTTAAGCAAAGGCACCCCCTGACGTTGCATGTTGCAACCCATCAAGGCACGGTTTGCATCGTCGTGTTCAAGGAAAGGTATTAAAGCAGCTGATACGCTGATAACCTGCAAAGGTGAAATATCCATATAGTCAACTTCGCTTGGATTAACAACAGGGTAATCATCTTGCACGCGGCAAGCAACTTGCTCAGAAGCAATTTTGCCGTCTGTGCCGACAGGGGCATTTGCCTGTGCTACCATATAATTATCTTCAATATCAGCAGTTAAGTAATCAATTTTATCTGTTACTTTTCCGTCTTTAACTTTTCTAAAAGGAGATTCCAAAAGGCCGTATTTGTTTACCCTTGAATAACAAGCAAGAGAAGTGATAAGACCGATGTTTGGACCTTCCGGTGTTTCAATAGGACACAAGCGGCCATAGTGAGTATGGTGAACGTCGCGGACTTCAAAGCCGGCGCGTTTTCTGTTAAGACCACCGGGGCCTAAGGCTGATAAACGGCGTTTATGAGTTAACTCGGAAAGAGGGTTAATTTGGTCCATAAACTGTGATAATTGGGAAGTTCCGAAGAACTTTCTGATTATAGCTGCTACCGGTTGAGCATTGATTAAAACACGCGGAGTAGGTTTAACGGTATCTTTATTCATTCTGTCGCGTGCTGTTTTTGCCATCTGTAAAAGACCAACGCGGATTTGGTTTTCCAAAAGTTCACCGATACCGCGAACACGCCTATTGCCTAAGTGGTCAATATCGTCAAGTTTAAAATCAACGGTATTGCCATAAGTTTCTGTTTGATATTCTTCGCCTGCGTTTAAAGCAAGTAAATATTGAACGGTTACGATAACATCTTCCGGTGCTAAAGTTCTGCGTTTATCATTAGGAATATTGAATTTTTTGAAAGTTGCTTTCTTTAAATTTTCAAAGAAAGGCGCAAATTTTTTGTTAATTTTGAAACGACCTACAAAACTCAAGTCGTATCTTCTGATATTATCAAAAATCAAACTTTGCAAAAATTGTTCGGCCTGTTCTTTGACGATAAAATCTTGCCCTCTCATTTTTTTATAGATTTCAAATTGGGCTTCTTTAGCAGATTTAACTTCGTCTTTTCTGGCTTCCAAAGTGGCAAGAATTGCAGGGTTATCTTGTCTGGGATTGCCGGATAAAACTTTGATTGATTTGATTTTGTGGTCAATTAAAACTTTGAAAGTTTTATCATCAATAGGAGTTGTTGCTTTATCATCTAAGTTCCAAAGAATTTCACCTGTTTTTGTGTCAACAATATCTTCAGCAGCATAACGGCCGACGATATTATCAATATCTTGTAATTTAACGGGGATATCTTCCGTTTTATAGAAAGCTTGTAAAATTTGGGAATTGGTTTCAAGCCCGCAAGCTCTAAGGAAAGTTGTTGCAAGGACTTTTTTCTTTCTATCAATTCTGACCCAAAGAATGTTTGATAAATCGAATTGGAATTCTACCCAAGCACCTCTGTAAGGAATAATGCGCGCTACATAAAGTTTTTTACCCAAAGTTGATTGTGCTTTTTCTTCGTCTTCTTCAAAAATAATACCGGGAGAGCGGTGCAATTGGCTGACAACAACACGTTCTGCCCCGTTGAAAACGAAACAACCGGCTTGTGTCATTAAAGGCAAATCACATAAAGTGATATCTTCTTCTTTAACTTCCTTAAGTGTGCCGTTTTTTTGTTTAATATAAAGTCTTACCCATGCTTTTAAAGGTGCGCTGTAAGTGCCGTCTTGAATTGCGGCTTCCATAGGGCTGGTATATTTAGGTGCGCCAAGTTCGTATCTAACAAACTCAAGTTTCATACTCCCATCGGGAGCTTCTATCGGGAAAACATCTTCAAATGCTGCTTGTAAACCCCTAAGTTCTCTTTTGGTCGGGGCAATATCTAATTGTAAAAAATCTATAAAGGACTGCTTTTGCATATCCAGTAAATCTGGTAAAGGCAGTTTTGTTTTAAGTTTGCCTAAATTTAGTTGTTTCATTTTTCTTTGGGTCCCTGCTAATTTCAATATGCTTTTGGCATATTATCCCCTGCCTACTAAGAGGCAGGGGACAAATTTTTATGGCTTTTATTTGAGTTCGATTGTAGCGCCTGCTTCTGTTAATTTTTTCTTTAATTCATCAGCTTCGGCTTTGGCTACGTTTTCTTTTACTGCTTTAGGAGCGCCTTCTACTAAATCTTTAGCTTCTTTCAAACCTAAACCTGTAACTTCGCGAACTACTTTAATTACAGCGATTTTTTTAGCAGCGTCAACAGCTGTTAAAACGACATTGAATTCTGTCTTTTCTTCAGCAGCGGCGGCACCTGCAGCGGGAGCTGCGGCAACGGCAACAGCGGGAGCTGCTGCTTTTACGCCAAATTTTTCTTCAACTGCTTTTACGAGCTCGGAAAGCTCAAGAACGCTCATTTCAGCAATAGCGTTAAGTATTTCATCTTTTGTTAATTTTGCCATTTTATCTATTTCCTTATTTATTTGAGTAGCTGCCTTCTGCTTTGGCCGAGCCAAAGCCCGTGCATTTATCCACTAGGGGACTACTACCGCTCTTAGGCGGGTTTGACTTGGTTTATTTCTTAGAGTCTTCAACAGCTTTAAGAACGTAGGCCAAATCCCTGATAGGAGCTTGTAATACTTGTGCGCTTTGGGCAACAGCATTGTATAAAGCACCAGCAAGTTTGCTGAGGTTTTCTTCTTTGCTGCCGATGGTTGCCAAAACTTTGATTTTGGCTTCATCATACCAAACGCCGTCGGTATAACCGGCTCTTATCTTAAAAGCCGCATTTTGCTTGGTAAAATCTGCCAAGCTTTTAGCTGACATTGCAACATCGCCGTCTTCTTTTAAAATTGCTACTGCTGTAGGTCCTTTTAAAAGATTTTCATCAACACCTTCAATACCGGCTGCTTTCAAGGCATGGGTCAAGATTGAGTTTCTTTCAATTCTAAATTTGCATTTAGCATTAGAAAGGGACTCTCTTAAACCGGCAAGTTCTTTAAACTTTAAACCTTGATATGCGGTAAAAAAGATACCGGCGGATTGCTTAATTTCACTAGCAAGACTCTGCGACCTTTCTTTTTTTTGTTCTTTCGTTAAGTTCATACTTTATTAACTTTTACTGCTTTTTATCATGGGATTTTTTGCGGACTTTTTATCGTCTAAAAAGACGGAAAAAGAACGGCTAAAAACCCTTACCTAAATTTTTACAATTCGGTATGGTTTAAAGGTATCCCGTGAAATCTTATATTATTACTATATACTACTATATATATTTTATCAAATTAATGCTGCCTATTGCAACTAATGCAAATGTCCTATCCGCAGCGTTTAATAAATTATAACATTTTTTGTGCTTTTTGTCTATAAAAAACAGATAAAACATTTATAATCTAAAATTTTTGTCATATTTGCCTAAGTATTTTTTGCGCCTTTTCCGATATTAAAATCCAAATAATTTAATTAATAAAAGAATGCCCATTTTTATAATAAAAATGCTATACTCTCTTTATATAATCTAAAAGGAATTTCTATGGAAATTGAAAACATAAATAATACCCCCACCTCACCGGAAGAAAATAAACAGAAAATTTTTACCGCAAACGGCGTAAAAAGTGATAGTTTTGTAAAAGATAATTTATGGAAAGTTAGCGTTTTAGTCGTTTTTTTAAATATATTTTATCCTATCGGTTGGCATTATAAACAATGGAAAGCCATAAAAAATAATAATGAAGAATATAAAAAGATTTCCCCATTTTGGCGCGGAGTTTTTTATCCTTTTTATGCTTTTGAACTTATAAAAATACTTAAAGCCCTTTTTGAAGTCAAAAAGAATATTGACTTGCAAACCATTACTAATGAAAAAGAATTAGAAGAAGCAAAAAAGATACACAAAACCAGTTTTGCGATTTGGCCTTTTATGATATGGGCTTCGGTCATCTTTTTACCTATATTTTATCTGTCTGCTGCCTCCTTAGAAAAACTTTTTGGGTTGATAGGCTTTGCCCTTATCTTCTGGCCTATTTCGCATTTGCAGGGTATAATAAATTATATACTGCCTAAAGAAACCGAAGAAACGACCATATCTTTTTGCGATTTGTTGGGTGCGCCGTTTTTTGCTTTAGTCTTGGCATTTTTTATGTTTGGAACTTTTGGCGGCAATTCTTGCGGAAAAATTAACGGGCAAGTCTTTACCAATGTGTGTGAACAATACTCTTTTACCTTTCCTTTTAAAACAGAAGATTTTTTCATACTAGAAGAAGATGGAACTTATATCTTGCAAGAACAAGATAAAAGAATAGTTGGTTTCTCACAAGTTGATTTAGGGGATACTCCTTTTACACTTGAAGATATAGAAAAGAAATTTCCTAATCTTTCAGAATCATCATTATCTGACAAATTCTCTAAAGAATTTAACGAAAATACTGCACATTGTTTCTATACTTTTCATGTAATCAAAAAAAATAACGAAAGAAAAAATATTCGTAATTGTTTTATGCAAATAAAAAATGATCCTGATAAAACTTTCCATATCATTGCGGAAACACCTTTAAATGAACTACAACAAATGCCGGAATTTATGACCGCCTTTATGAACAGTTATAAACCTTTGAAAGAAGGTGTATCTGAATAATTATAAAAGTTTATAATAAAAAGCCCTGCTAATCTTAGCAGGGCCTTTTTTATTTATAAAATAACGCTACTTAACCATTATAAAAGGCATATCTCCGCCATTATAGGTAGGCATACGGCCGTCCCACTTTTCAATGGCTTTAAGTTGCGCTTCAACCTGACGAAGTTTAATAAGTTCGGGCGTAACAACTTGCTTTTGAAGTTTCAAACTTTCGGCTT
>JAZKZM010000259.1:0-6866 GCA_045612685.1 Elusimicrobiaceae bacterium | reverse complement strand
GATATCACTTTAAAACCGGGTGATGTTGTGTTTGTTCCGCAAAGTTTATTTTAATTAATAGGTAAAATAATTATGGAAAATAATAATCAAGAAGAAACTTTAGACCTTTCTTTGTTTTTGGAAGCTATTTTAAAACATTGGCGCTTAATTGCCTTTATTGCTTTTTTAGGTATTTTGGGCGCAGTTCTTATCAATACTTTAATGCAACCGCGTTATAAAGCATCGGTTTTGATGATGATTGATAGGGAAAATTCCGGCAAAATAGAACAAACTTCTTTTGGCTCTTGGACCAGTGATGAAGATTATTACCGCACTCAATACCAATTGCTTGAAACAAGAACTCTTCTTGAAAAAGTCTACCAAGATTTAAACCTTTCCGAAGTGCCTGAATTTGCCGGTAGTTGGAAAACCCTAAAAGGCGCTCTTAAAATAGAACCTGTTACTCGTTCAAGACTGCTTAATTTAACAATTTCTTCCTATGATCCGCAACTTGCTGCTAAAATTGCAAATAGTGTAGCAAAAACTTTTACCGAACAAAATGTTAAAAACCGCCTTTCTATGGCAAGTGAAGTCTTAACAGCTTTAGAAACAACCGAGCAAAGTCCCGAACAAAAAGAACTTTTAAATTCCTTGCCGCAAATTATTAACAGTGATTTTATTAAAGGACTTAAAAGAGAAGAGATGGAAACTTCCAGCCAATTATCTTTGCTGCTTGGTAAATATACAAATCACCACCCCGAAGTTATTGCCGTTAGAAAAAAACTTGAGGCTATTCAAAATACTATAGATAGGGAAACAAAAAGACTTTTGCAAAGTATTAAAATTGATTTATCAGGTCAATTTTCGGCAAATAATATTCGTATAATTGACGAAGCTGTTGCCCCTAAAAATCCTTACCGCCCACGCAAAATTTTTAATATTGCTATTGGTCTTTTGGCCGGAGTATTACTTGGTGTTCTTATAACTTTCCTTTTGGAATTTTTGGACCAGACAACAAAAACCGCTAAAGATATTGAAGATAAATTTAAAATACCTTTGCTTGGTTTTGTTCCGCACGAAAAGCAGAAAAAAGGTTTTGAAGATTACCGCATTATGTTAAAAGAAGGCAATGTCTTAACTGCGGAAAATATCCGCAATATCCGCACAATGCTCAGTTTTTCTTTAAATGCAAACCAAATTAAAACTTTGCTTATCACAAGTTCTCTGCAGGGGGAAGGTAAATCTTTCTTCTCATCTTCCATTGCAGCGGCTTTTGCACAAGTCGGCAAAAAAGTTTTATTGATTGACGGCGATTTAAGACGCGGACGCTTGCATAGAATTTTCCGCCTTTCAAACGAAAAAGGTTTAAGCACCCTTTGGGCAGAGGAAAATTCTTTAGAAAAATTTGAAAAGAATATTCAAGAAACAGATGTTAAAGGTTTATCTGTTTTAACCTCCGGTCCGCGTCCTGCAAATTCTTCGGAATTGCTAAGCACTCCGCTTTTAAAGAATTTGATAGAAAAACTTACCTCTTCTTTTGATTTGATAATTGTGGACTGCCCGGCTTCCTTGCCTGTGGCTGATACTTTTATCTGGGGTCAAATTATTCCGCAAGCAGTTTTTGCTGTGCGTCAAGGTAAAACCCCTATCAAGAGTGCAAACTTTACTTTAGAGCGTTTAAAACAAGCCAATGTTAAAGTTCTTGGCGGTATTTTGAACGATTGCTATAAGACAGGCACTACTTACGGGGAGTATGGGTATTACCGCAAATACTACTCAGAAGACAAATAGTTTTTGCTTCAGATTTTAAGTTTATAGTGCGTTATGCCTCGCTCATATATACGGGGCTGCCGCCCCCACGTGATATACTTCGCTCGGCAAGCCTTCTCTAAACTTAAACTCTTCGCAAAACGATATGCTCTGTTTGGGTTAAATTTGAACCTAAAAAATCCTTGCAAAACCCTCGTTCTTTGCTTAGCTTAATTTGAATTTAAACTTAAAATCCTTGCAAAAATATTTGCTTTGTTAAATCGTCATACTGAGATGTCTTTGCTCAGTATCTATTCCTTATTATTTAAAAACAAAATGGTAAATCTTCCGGAATGATGAAACTTTTTCGCTGAAAAATAATCAAAAAAAGAACAAATTTGTAAAAAAGAGTAGCAAATAAAATTACTTTTACAAAGTAAAAGTCAGCGGGCATTTTTAGACGAAGAATTGCTAAAAGTCTTGCTTATTTTTTTTTTTTTGATAAACTACTTTTATAATTTAATCAAAAAAGAGGTATTTGTATGAAAAACCAAGCGTTCACGCTTATAGAGCTATTAGTCGTTGTTTTAATTATTGGTATTTTGGCAGCTATTGCCGTGCCGCAATATCAAAAAGCTGTTTTAAAAAGTCGTTTTTCTACCATAAAAAATATGGCAAGGTCTATATGGGAAGCAGAAAAAATTTATTATCTTGCTAATAATACTTATACCGGTTTTATTGATGATTTAGATATTTCTTTACCGACGCCGAAATCTAGCACAACAAACACAAGAGATGAGGGCCAAATTAATTCCTCATCTTATACTTATGATAATTATTTTTGTTCTACATTTTTTAACAAAAATAATAACTTACAAGCTTATTGTATTTTTACCGCTAAAGATGGTGCTTGGATATTTGGCTTGGGATATTTTAAAGATATTTCTAGCAATAAAGATTATTCTAGATGTCTAGTATATACAAGTGATACAAATGATATTTATCACGAGTTATGCGATAGCGAAACTGGTGGTAAAACAGAAGATGGAATTGGTTATATTTACTAATAAATTACTTATTAATAATAACTAGCATTTGGCCTTTTGTGAAGGAAATTTCAAAATTATTTTTTATGGCAATATTGCTTACTGCCGTTTGCCCTATTTTAAAAGTAGCATTGTGTAATGTATATTTTAAATTTTTCAAGGTTAAATTCTTTGTTGTTCCCATTGGCACTAAACTGACTTTTGCGCCTTTTTTGCAAGTAAATTTTGAACTTTTTTTGATTGGGTAAATATCGCAAGAACTTGTTTTAAAGATAATTTCTGTTTTATCAATATAATTAAATACCGAGGAAAAATTGCTTAAAGTAAAATCTAATCTGCCGCCCTGCGCGCAAATAATTGTGATATTTGGCACTTTAAAATAATGCGCAAAATCTAGCCCCTTTTCTAAATCGGTATTATCCTGCCTTGAAACTTTTAAAAGTTTTTCTGTGCCGATTTTATTTTTGGCAGTTTTGGAAATTGAATCTAAATCGCCTATAACTAAACTTGGCATAATACCGGCTTTTAAAGCAGTATCTGCGCCGCCGTCAAGCGCCAAAATAAAATCGGATTCTTTGGCGCAAGTTTTTATGAAAGTTTTATTTTCTTTTTGTCCGTTAGCAATTATTAACAAGTTTTTGATTTTGTGCATTTTTTATTCCTGTAAACTGCTATACTTAATAATACCAAATTTGTTAAAACACCGATATAAAACCCGTCAATTTGTGCAAGAAAACCTTGCTTTTCAAAAATATCCCACAAGGTCAAAAGTGTGGCGGAAACAAGAACGCTGAAAGTAAAAGTTTTATCACTTATTTTTTTAGGGAAGATATGCCCCATAATCAAAGGCACTAAAAGGCAAGCCGACATATAAGAACCAAGAACAAACCAAATTTTCTTAAAACTGCCGTCAAAGAAAATACTTAAACCAATAGCCAAGGCCGCAATTATAAAAAAGAAAATTTGATTTGTTAAGAGTTTATTTTTTATTTTATTTTTAAGTAAATCATAAGCAATAGTATTTGAAGCAATAAACAAAAAAGAATCAAGTGTGGATAAAATTACCGATAAAATGCCCGCCACAAAAAGCCCTTTTAAGCCGCTAGGCAGTAATTGAATTGCGTAAATAAAATAAGAATCTCTTGGCGCGGCCGCAGGTATAAGGGCGCGGGCATAAAGCGTGCCGCCCGTCGTGCAAATATCAAAACAAAACCAAATAAGCGTGCAAATTAAAATGCCTTTTTTGGCAGTTTTAATATCTTTTGCGGCAAAACATCTTTGATAAAAAGCAGGGTCAACTAAAGTTGCAAGGGCAATAAAACCCCATACCGCTAAATTAAAATAACTATTTCCGCCCGTTATAGAAAAATGCGCTACAGGTAAATTTGCTTTTAGAAAAGAAAGCCCGCCAAAAGTTTTTATGGAAAAAATAAGCACAAGCAAAACCGATAAACACATTATGCTAAACTGCACCGCGTCGGAATAAACCACTGCTCTAAGTCCGCCCCAAGCGGCGTAAAGGCACACAAAACTTGTGCCTATAATCATACCCCAGAAGGTTGAAATGCCAAAACATAAATGCAAAAACACGCCAAGACTCAAAACATAAGCAATAGGTAAAACATTAAAAAAAGTAAATACGGCACAAGTTTTGTGCGCCTTGGGGCCAAACATTTGCCCCGCCATTTCAGGCAGAGTTAAACTTTGGTATTTTTTAATTTTATCTACCATAAAAAGCGCAAAAATAATATAGGCAATATACCAAAAGAAACCTTGCGTAATAAAATTATAAATGCCGTAATTAAAAGTTATTTCGCTTACGCCGAAAATTCCGCCATACCAACTTGCGCCGAGTGTGGCAATAAACAAAGGCAGCGTTAAGCGCCTACCCATTAACATATAATCAAGAAATTTATTATCTTTATTTTTGCGTTTTAAATAGCCAAAAACAACAAAAGCAATAGTTAAAAAAAGCACAAGAGCAAAAACAATATAATCTGCCGTGCTAAAATAATCTAAAACTTTTATCGTATCTTTAAACATAAAAAAATAAAGGCCGTTCCCTTTTTGTGAGAACGGCCCTAAAAGTTATTGCCAATTTATCAAAGTTGCATAAGCAAGGAAGCCAAATGACATTAAAAACCATACCGCAATAAGCGGCCAAACAAATTTAAGCCACTTTTGGTAAGATATTTTGGCAAGCCCCAAAACCGCAATGGTAACAGGGCTGGTGGGGATACAAAGATTTGTCCACCCGTCGCCAAACTGATAGGCAAGCACCATTGTCTGGCGGGTAATACCGATTAAATCAGATAAAGGCGCAAGTAGCGGCATAGTCAAAACCGCTTTGCCCGAACCTGAAGGTATAAAGAAATTTATTATTGCCTGCATTACAAAAGCCGCCCAAGATGCCACAACCGAAGGTAAATGGGAAATAATATTTGCCATATAGTGTAAACAGGTATCTAAAATGTGGCCGTTTTCGGCAATAACAACGATGGATGTTGCAAGGGCAAGAAGGAAGCAAATTTCCGCCATACCTCTAACGCCGTCATAAAAAGCGGTAGTGGCCTCGCTCACGCTCATTTTGGCTAGTATTGCAGAAACAATACCAAGACCAAGGAACAAGGCGGCAATTTCGGTTATATACCACTCATATTTTAACACGCCGATAACAAGCAAAATCATCGTAGCACAGAAGGCAAGCAAAACAAGTTTGTGGGAAAGTTTAAACTTTTCATTTTTATTGGTGTTTAAGTGCAGTTCTTTTGCTCTTTCTTTATCGTATTCATAAGTTAAACTTTTTTCAGGGTGTTTTGCAATTATTTTGGCATAAAGCATAACAAAAGCAATAGCAATTAAAGTTGAAACAGCCCAAATAACAATTCTTAAGGTAAGGCCTGAGTAAAGCGGCAATTCTGCTATACCTTGTGCAATACCGAGTGTAAAGGGATTCATAAATGCGCTTGCAAAACCGGCACCTGCGCCAAGGAAAGGTATTAACATACCAAGCGCGCTATCATAACCGAGGGATAAAGCAAGCGGCATAAAAATAGGTATAAAAATTAAAACCTCTTCACACATACCGAAAGTTGCCCCGCCGAGTGAAAACATTATCATAGTAAGCGGTATAAAGAAAGTTTTTAGAATTTTATATTTCGTAAAATAAGTGCTTATATGTTTTATTGCGATAGTTATGGCTTTGCTTTTTTCTACAATCATAAAAGCGCCGCCGATTATCAAAAGAAAAGCAATAATTTCTGCCGTTTGGGTGCGTTCAAAAGCGTGCATAGGTGCTTTAAGCACGTCAAAGGGAGTCTGGGGGGAAGATTCTATCTGGTGATAAGAGCCTTCAACTAAAACGGACCTGCCGTCTATATTTGTTTTGTCATATTGCCCTGCCGGTATAAACCAAGTGCAAAGGGCCGTTAGCACAACGATACTCAAGATAATGAGCGTAGTGTTAAACTTAAGTTTTTCCATCTGTTCTTGTGGGAACCTCCGTAATTTATGTTTGTTATTATATCTATATATTTTATAAAATATGAATATAGTTTTGGTAAAATATTTTATGCTTTATATAGTTCCAACGCCTATAGGCAATTTGCAAGATATAACTTTGCGCGCTTTAGATGTTTTAAAGCAGGCAGATTTTGTTTTGTGCGAAGATACCCGCCAAACAAAAAAATTATTAGATAATTTCGGTATTTCCACAAAGACTTTGCGCTATCACGAAGGGGATAAATTTTCCGTAGAAAATTGTCTTAATTTACTTAAAGGCGGCAAAGTTTGCGCTTTGGTTAGCGATGCCGGCACGCCCTGCGTTTCTGACCCGGGGTGGCAACTTGTGCGCCGTGCAAGAGAGGAAAAAATTAAAGTTTGCGCCCTGCCCGGTCCTAGTGCTTTAACTTGCGCTTTAAGTGCCAGCGGTGTTGGTGGCGGGGGTTTTGTTTTTCTTGGTTTTACTTCAAGAAAACCGGGCAAAATTGTTAAACTTTTAACAAGTGCTTTTGAACTTGAAAAACCTGTTGTAATTTATGAATCGCCTTACAGAATTATTAAGTTTTTAAAATTAGTTAAAGAAAATTTTAC
>JAZKZM010000258.1:0-4210 GCA_045612685.1 Elusimicrobiaceae bacterium | reverse complement strand
GTCGTTGTTTTAATTATTGGCATACTAGTGGCTATTGCTGTGCCGCAGTATCAAAAAGCAGTTTTAAAGGCTGATATACATAGAGGGGTTTCTTTGGTGGAAAGTATATACCAAGCACAGCAATCATATTTCCTTACGCACGGAGATTATGCTTTGGATATTGATGAACTTGATATTTCTATTCCGAAAGATTCTTCTTGTATAAAAACAACAGTAAATAATGTGCGAACTGTTTACGATTGTGATTATGGACGATTATATAATAACTCTTATAGTATTCAGTTTCAAAATAAACCAAACAAAAATGGGGTTTCTTTAGCAGATATGTCTTATGTCCATTTTTTTCAAGATGATGCTGATTCTAATGCTAAAGCCGGCGATAGATATTGTTTTGCCAAAATAGAAAATAAAGCAGCCAATGATATTTGCCAAACAATGGGAGAAAAAGAGTCCCCTATTGACGGAGATAAATGGTCTCGTTACAAAATCAATAATTAATAATGCAAAAATACCCGTTCTTTTTAACAAGAACGGGTATTTTAACAAAAAGTTTTACTTAATATTCCTAAAAGAATAATTTCTTGTAAGAGATTGCTACACCTACATAAAGATTGCTGCCTGTTCTATCATTGCCGACGCCTTTACCTTGATAATAATTGATAAATGGCGCAATAGCCAAATCTTTCATAATCTCGGTATTAAGTCTTGCATCAAGTTCAAGTTCATAGGAAAGATTGTTTACGCTAGGGTGGCTATAGTGAAAGAAATCTCTAATCATAGCCGTATAAATAGCTTTACTTTTTTCGTTTACGGGTTGCTCAATTTTAAAGCCGGCTTCCCAGGCATATTTTGTTACTTCTTCAGGATAAGTAAAATCATATTCTATAACGGCAGCGGCATATAAATCTTTAAGATATTTGCCCTCAAATAAGCGAAGCCCGGTTTTACCTCTTAAAACTTTATATCTTGGCGCATCATCATCTTTGGTAAATTCGGTTTGATAACCGGCACTTAAAAAAGGGCCAAAAGTAAAACCGCCTAGTAAATCTTCGGCTTTAAATAATTTATGGGTATAATCTGTAGTTAGTAAAATTTTATCAACGCTGGTATTTTTTGTTTTTTCTTCTCCGACGGGTTTTATGGTAACCTGACCGTATTGCATAAGCAAATTATTGGCCCAGAGCATTTTTTCTCTGTCGTATTTTGAAACTAAATCAAAATTGCCTTGTATAAGCGTTTGGCTATCAGCAGTTAAGCGCGGGTTTGAATAACCTTGATAGTATTCGGCATTATTTACGTCTGTGCTGGTGAGCTGAAGGGATAAATCCCTTAACTCCAAATGCCAAGTGCCCTTTTGGGCTTCTTGGGCGTAAGATATACCTGTTAAAATCAGGCATATTGCAAGTAAAAATATTCTTTTTGTCATTATCTTTAACTCCGTATTTTTTGTATAATATTATTATAACATTTTTGTTTTTCTTTACTAAATTTTATGAAAATTTGATATAGGACTTTAGACCTATTTTGAAATAGGCCTAAATACCCTTGTGGGGTATTTTAAAAACAGATAACATATATATAGATGTGAAATAGCTTCAAAAAGGAATTAAAAGTGAAAAAAATATATTCTGTATTTCTAAGAAGAAGCAGTTTTACTTTATATAAAAGAATGCTGGCCTTGGTGCTTGCGTTTGTAATGATATTCAACCTCAGTAGCGAAGTATTGGCGCAAGCCTTACCAAGCAAAGCATATTTCCAAAACACTTATCAAAAAGAAGGCGATAAACTAGCGCAAGAAATAGAAAAGACTCGCCAAGCGCAAGAAGCAGCCGCAAGACTCGGTCTTAGCAAAGAAGCCTACAAGCAAGAGATAACAAAATACGCCAAAAAAGCCAAAATAAATATAAACGAAATAGATATAGAAAGCTCGTATATATCCTATGCACAAGGGATAAAGAAATACGAAGATGATTACAAAGCATTAATCAAAGTTTTATCCAAAAAGAGTTATACAGAAGTTATAAGCGACAGCAAATATTATTTAAAGAGTAAGAGCGAAGAAATCAACTACAACGGCAAGAAATACGGCAGAGAAGCATTTTTGCACGCAGCCGTGCACAATTTAGCAACGCGCACAACAACAGGGTATATCAGCAAAGGGGTAGGGGTATTTAGCCAAGAAAAAGAGCAAGAATATAGTTTGACAGAAAAACTAAGAACAATCGGGACAATAGGAGATATCATAGTAAAAGAAGGATATTATCCTAGCGACCAAAAAGCATTATGGAAATTTGCGTATGATATAGTATTGAACGGGAAACCCTATTTTGATAATGACACATATAAAGCAGATATCTTGCCGGGCATCTCAAATGCATCAGACAGACAAAAAAGAGACCACGGCAAAGAAGCCAGAGCAAAACAAGCAAACGCAGTAGCAAGAGCAATCAGCATATTACCGATATTAAGTAAGAGCAGTGAAGAAAAGAGCCAAAGCACGCAAGCAATATACAACTTATCAAAGAAGATAATGAGGGAAGACTACGGGGTAATCGGAATCAGAGAAGGCGCAATGGCCTTAGTAGTAATAAACACGCAAGACAGCATAAACAAATTATACACCTTACTAAAGACAGATTTATATAGAAGTGTAGGAACAGAAGTCTTAATGTTTGCGCTAGATAGTTTGAGTTTGGAAGAATGGGCCAAAAGAGATGCAAGTTTAGCAAACAGAATAAAGAAAGGGTTAGGACAATATCATAATGCAATAGCGCGCAGATATATGTATATAGACCCGGATAAGAACAGCGCGGATATGAAGATGCTTGCGCAAGATAATGCATTGGAAGGGTATTATAATGTAGTATATACAGATATATTTGAAGATATCGGTAAGATGATAGGGTCAAATATAAGGAATGCAAGAGTAAAGGGGTTAGCGGAAAGATTAGCAAAAGATTATGTAAGCGAAATCAATATAATGAAGATGAACGGGGGTCAAAGCGTAGGGCGCAGTGAAAAGCAATTACATACATCAATAATAGTGGGTATATTAGCAACAAGCAAAGAGAAGAGTGAAAACCTAACAAAAGCGGCGCAGATAATCTATAATGGCAGCTGGTGGGATATAAACGAAGCTACGCAAAGAGATAAGAACAATATAGCGGCAAGTTATTTGAAGTTAGAAAAGAAGAAATATAATGAGCAAAAGAAAAAAGATTTCAAGAAAGTAATAACAGGCAAAACGATAGGGCGCTTTAGCGATATCGCGGTAAATGCGGTATTTATAGGGAGTTTAGTAATCAGCTTGCCGACAATAGCAGTAAAAATAGGAAACTTTGCAACAAGAGTAGGCAACTGGTTAAAGCTGAAAGTAAAACCGGCCACAGCAGCAGTAGAGGGTGCAAGAGTAGCAGAGGCAGCAAAAACAGCCAAAAGCCCTAAAGCAGCAGAAACAGCCAAAGCAGAAGTAAAGCCAGTAGAAGAGCCGAAAACGACAGCAAGAACAGAAGAACTGGAAATAAAACCTGTAGATGAGAATATAGCAAAGCAAACAACAGCAAGTGTAGGTGAAGGCGGCGGCGGAGCAATAGAAACGGAAATGAGTATAGGCGAAGAAATCCGCGGAGCAAGAGCACAATATACAAGTGATTTGGCAAGCAAAGTGCGCGCGGCAAGAGAAGCCAAAGCGGTAGAAGCAGAAAACTTAGCCAAAGCAGGCAAAATAAGTAAATATGAAAAGACTTGGTTAGTAAATAAACCATGGAAAGAATTATCGCCGTGGCGCAAGAGCATAGCAAATATATTAAACTATGTAAAATACAATAAAGAAATAATGATGTATAGTTTAAGGGTATTTAGCCCGAGATATGCGGCGTTCAGTATGACCTTGCCGTTAGCAACAAGCGGGGAAGTTTTATTAAAACCGGTAGCAACGATAACTCAAACAACAAGAGCAGCGGAAGCAGGGATATCTACAGCAGAAGTATTTAGAGCCTCAGAAGCAGTAAATGCGGCAAAAGCAAGTGCAAGTGTAGGGGAAGTAGGCAAGAGTGCAGATTTCTTAAAATTATATCAAGAATACTCATTAGGAAGAGGGCTTTTAGGAAGCAGTCTTGGCATAATCGGAATTTTAAATGAATATCACGGCGGGCCAAGTGCAGGCAGAGAGTTATCTTCCTTAGAAAAAGAAAACCTCAAGCGCGCCGCT
>JAZKZM010000257.1:0-10641 GCA_045612685.1 Elusimicrobiaceae bacterium | reverse complement strand
AAGTTCGTGGTCCTGCATACCGATGCCGTGGCCTGTTCTGTGGGTAAAATATTTGCCGTATCCGGCCTTTTCAATGACATCTCTTGCAATTTTATCAATTTGCGCGCCGGTCATTTTATATTTGGCTTCACGGGCGGGTTTATCATGCGCTTTTTTTACTAAAGATAAAATTGTCTGATATTCTTTGGGAGCATTAGGGCCAAACCAAAAGCAGCGCGTCATATCGGCGCAATATTCCTGATATTTTGCACCCCAATCAAATAAAACTGCGGTGTTTTTTGTTAATTTTGTATCGTCGCAAACATGGTGCGGATTTGCGCTGTTTGCACCAAAAGAAACACGCATATCAAAAGATAAACCCTGAGCGCCAAGGCGGTTCATTTCGTCTTCAAGTTTGCGTTTTAATTCAAATTCCGTAATGCCGGCTTTGATATATTTTTGGATATTTTTAAATGCCTGCATAGAAATTTTTGTGGCCTTGGACATAAGTTTAAGTTCTTCTAAGGTTTTTGAAGTTCTTAGAAGTGAAATTAAGGAAGAACTTTCCTTAAATCCGGCTTTAATATAAATTTTTGCCGCTGCATAAAATTCTTTATTTGTATCAAAAGCAAGTTTTTTAAGATTTAGTTTTTTTGCTTGTTTTACAAGTGCTTCAGGTCGGTTTTTATCTTCGCTTATAAAAAGGGCTTCTTTAAATTTCTTTTTAAAAGGACTTTCATATAAACTGCGGGAAAAAACAATTATATGTTTTAAAGTGATAAGCAAAACGGCTTCGCCGTCGTTAAAAAACTCCCCAAGGAAGTATTTTGTATCCGTATAATCGGATATAATAAGACCTTCAAGGTTATTTTTCTTAAGTAAATTTCTTAAGTTTTTTAATTTTTCGGTATTTATCCTCATAAATATATTATAGCAAAGGTTCTAGTTGGCTGGATAAATCAAGCCATTTATTTTCCGTTTCGCTAATCTCCTTATTTAAAAAAGCAAGTTCTATACTGATTTGACTATCGTAATTTTGAATTAAAAGTTTTTCAAGTCTTTGTTTTTGCTGGGTTAGGGTTTCAAGTTTCTTTTCAAGGGCCTTCATTTCTTTTTTAAGAGGTGCTGCCTGCGCGCGAAGTTGCGCTGCTGCGCGGCGTTTTTGCGCTTGGGCGCCGCCTTGCGCTTTATCCTTTGAAGAGGCCTTGCCCCAATTTCTAAGAATATAATTTTTATAATCTTCCATATCGCCGTCATAGGAAGATATTTGGTGATTTTCCACAAGTAAAAGCCTATCGCAGACGGCCTCAATAATATGAAAATCGTGCGTTACCAAAATAACCGCGCCGTTATAATTGTTTAAGGCCTCTATTAAAGCCCGGCGGGAAACGATATCTAGGTGGTTTGTTGGCTCGTCAAGAATTAAAATATGCGGATTATCAATAGTTATTAAAGAGAGTAAAAGGCGGCTTTTTTCCCCCCCGGATAATTTTTCAATAAGAGTATCTGCTTTAGATTTTTCAAGCCCGAAACAAGCAAGATGGGTATAAACTTCGGCCTCTTTTGCTTCTAACATTTTTTCGCGCGCAAGTTCGTAAGGGGTTTTTTCAATATCTAAAAGCTCGGTTTGATGCTGCGCAAAATAGGCAATTTTTAATTTGCGGGCATAAGTCATTTTGCCGCTTTGCGAAGATATTTGACCGCTTAAAAGTTTGGCAAAAGTTGATTTGCCGTTTCCGTTTGCGCCAAGTAAAGCAATTTTATCATCCTGAGAAATACTTAAATTGATATCTTTTAAAACAATTTTATCGCCGTAGCCGCAGGAAACATTTTCAAGGGTAAACAAATAAGAATCTAAAGTTTGCGCCTCAGGAAAAGTAAAACGGACACTACGCTCTATCGGTATTTTTGGAGCGTCGCCAAGGCGTTCAAGCATTTTTAGGCGGCTTTGCGCCTGTTTTGCTTTGGTGGCTTTTGCTCTAAATCTATCAACAAATGCCTGAAGATGACGGCGCGTTTCCTCGTATCTTTTGGCATCTTTGATAATTTGCTCGGTTTGTTCGTGGCGTTGGCGTTCATAAGAATCATAATTGCCGTTAAAAACTTTAAGTTTGCACTCGTCAACTAAAATTATTTTATCGCAAATTTTATTTAAAATATTTCTATCGTGGCTGATAATTATTAAAGTTTTATCAAGTTTATCAAGGCAGTCTTCCAGCCAAATAGAGGTTTCCAAATCAAGGTGGTTTGTCGGTTCATCTAAAAGCAAACAATCAGAAGGCATAAATAAAGCAGCAGCAAGTGCCGCACGCATACGCCAACCGCCGGAAAATTCTTTTAAAGGTCTATTTAAATCCTGCTCGCTAAATCCTAGACCGCTGAGTATCGCGCTTGCTCTTGCCGGTGCGCTGTGTGCGCCAAGAGTGTCAAGTTTATCATAAATTTCAGCTAGGCGCACGCCTGTTGGGTTTTTTTCAAGCTCGTCGTAAAGCGCCTTCATTTGTTTATCTGAGTTTAAAACGTGGTTTAAAATTGTTTGGTTTATATCTTTAATATCTTGTTCCACAGAAGCAATACGCGTATCTTTTGAAATATTTATAGCACCGCCATCGGGATATAACTGCCCGAGAATAAGTTTAAATAAAGTTGTTTTGCCGCACCCATTTAAGCCCACAAGCCCGACTTTGTGGCCTTTATCAATGAAGCAAGAAGCATCTTCAAAGATGCTTCTTTTGCCTATATGATAACTGAGGGTAGAAATATCTATCATTTATAATACTTGTTTTAAAACTATCGGCAAATTGCTTTTTGCGGTTTTTTGTGCGGAAATTTTATTTATCCTATCTTTTGCACCTATAATGTTAAACGAATAGGAAACAATAATTTCTTGACCGTTATTTTCAATATCTTTTATTTGAAAAAAACCGTCGTTTAAATTGCCGGCACTTTCAAGTAAAATAATCATTTCTTTTGAAAAATCTATCTTTTCATTATTAAAGAAAAGTGTATTTTTTATTTTTTGATAATCTTTCAAATTTGTAATAATATTATATTTTGCCGGAGCTTCTATCATAGTAATTTTTTCTTTTACTATACTTGGATCTTCCTGATAATTAATTTTGGTATTATCATAAGAAGATTCTTGCGGGATATCGCTTCTATAAAGGACTTCACCTGAAATATTGGCAAGTTCTTCATCCATAGCAGCCCTATCAGCTTCTAAAAGATCATTCATAACTTGCGGATCTTCAATTTTTTTAGTGTATTTTGGATAAAGATAATATTGCCAAATTAAGCCGGCACAAATTACACCTGAAACAAAAATAACTAAATTATCTTTTTTCATTTTTCCAAGTTCCATATTCTGCAGTTATTATGGATTTTAAGCCGCCTCTTGGCGTAAACTCGCCAATAACTCTTGCGCATTTAGGCTTACAGGCTTTAACAATATCATCTAAAATTTTATTTGCGATATTTTCCATAAAAATACCCATATCCCTATATTCCAAAAGATAGTATTTTAGAGATTTAAGTTCCAAACAAAGTTCATTTGGAATATATTCTATGGTTATTATACCGAAATCCGGCAAACCTGTTTTAGGACAGACGGAAGTAAACTCCGGCAAGACAATTTTAACCAAATAATCTCTTTTATATTGATTTTCCCAGCATTGAATAGCCGGCAAAACAACATTTGCGCCTTTGCGCGCGTGGTCTTTGGTGTAACCAAAATCTATATCATTCATATTTTAACCTCACAGAATTTATAAATATTATAAGTAAAGCAATTATTACACAAATAACTAACTGATACCACGCTATTATTTGACCGGACTTGGTTAAAAAGAAAAATAAACCAACACCTATCAAAATAGCAAGCAAAAGATTTTGTTTCATAATACGCTTCATTTTGCTATACATATCAAAAATCTTTTTTACAGCACCGAAATCGCGCGTTTCAAGGGCGATATCAACCCAACTGATAAAGGGGCTGTCTTCCCTGGAAAAAGCAATCGCACCGGAGGCTTCTAAAAGGGCCAAAATATCGTTAAAACTATCACCTATCATTGTGGTTTTTTTGCCAAGATTATTAGTTGCGGCAATACGGGCGGCCTTATCACGCGGATACATATCACCAATATAATTTTTAATACCGGCGCGGTCTGCAACAATTTTTAAAGCAGGGGTATTATCGCCGGAAAGCAAGCAAAGTTCTTTACCTCTTTCTTGCAAGTAAGCAACCACACTTTTAACATTTGCTCTTAATTTATCGGTAAAGCAAACACAACCCATAAATTTATTATTTTTGGAAAGATAAAAAATAGTTTTTCTTAGTTCCTGTGTATTATTGGCAAGTTCAACTTTAATACCTTTGCCTTCAAGCCAGGCCTTTCTGCCGGCAAAAATGGTATCTTTTTCCGTGCGGACCACAGTGCCATAACTTGGGTGAAGCTCGGTAGAAATAATTTTTTCCGGAATAATATTATGAGTGCGGCAATATTCTTTTAAGGCTTTAGCAAAAATTGTAGCGCTGCCCTGCTGGGATGTGGCGGCAGCTATTGCTACTTCTTCTTCGCTAACACCTTTAGCCGGTAAAATTTGGTCCACTTCCAAATTACCTGTTGTTAGAGTGCCGGTTTTATCAATATAAATAATATCACTGTCTGTAATCATCTGAAGAGAATTTGGGTTATTAATAATGATTTTATTATTTAAAGCCCCTTGTTTCATATATTTTAAAGGAAAAAGCAGGCAAGCCATATAAATAACAGGACCGCTTAAAGCAAGTGCAAATAAGAAGACATTAAAAGCTTCAAGAAAAGTTTTATCTTTGAAAACATAGACACCTAACACAGCGTTAACAAAAGCAAATAAAATAAAGAATATAGTAATAAAAGAACTATATAAATCTAAAACACTTTTTGAGGTTATCTTTTTTTGTTCGCTTATTTTAAGAGCATTCAAAACACGGGCAAGTTTAGAACTTTTTATGGAACTTTTAACTTCTGCAATAACAGAGCTGCCTTTATTAACGCTGCCGGCCAAGAGTAAATCGCCGGGCTCTTTTGCGGCAAGGGTGATATTGCCTGTTAAAAGATGTTCATCAGCCAAAGTGGTGCCTTCTAAAATAGTGCAGTCAAGCGGAACTCTTTGTGCAACATTTATTAATATTTTTTGGCCGGCCTTAATTTCCGAAGTAAAAACTTTTGTTTGTTTATCGCCCTCAACTAAGATAGCCGATTTAGAAATAAAATTATCCAGACTTTTAATAAAGTTAAAAGAGCAGGTTATATTGCTTACTTCCCTTGCCTTTAAAAAATTAGCTATACAAAAAGTTAAAGGCACAAGTAAAAATAAGCCGGAAACTTCATAGCCTGAATTTTCCAAAATATTATTGATAATGGTAAAAATCAGTAAAGAAAAGGTATTTAAAGATATAAAAAAATTAAATCCGAAATGAGAAGAAGAAAATTCCTTATACGCATTTCTTAAGAACAAATCACCGCCCAAAAAAAAGAAAACAAAACTTAAAACAAGAAGCGTGGCCCACGAAAAATCAAATAAATATCCGATTAAAATTATTAGTAAGCCAAGGGCAGAAATCCACCCTCTGATATTATAAGAAGAACTAGCAAAAACTTTTGGCATAAATTATATCCTTTCAAGTCGTTTTTTAATTACAGCCTGGCGCCCTTTATCAGAAGCCATTAACTTGATTTTAGCATCATAACGTTTTTTATTTGCAGGGTCTAACTTTCTTGCAACAATATAGTTAGCAACTGCTTTAATAGGGTCTTCAATAGCATAAATATCACCACTGAAATCATAAGCCTGTGCATATTTATTATCTATTGTTTTTAAAACATCAAGGTCCGCTAGGGCGGCCTCATAATCGCCTTGGGCAAACAAAAGTTCAGCACGGGAAAAAATAGACGGAACATAAGCATTGTTGATACCTAAAGATGTATTAAAATCGTTAAATGCATTTTGATAAGCATTAAGCATATAAAATGCAAGACCCCTTCTGTGATAGGTTTTATAATCATTAGGACGGGAGTTTAAAACCTCGCTATAGCCGTCAATAGCGGCTTTATAATTTGTCATTTGATAATCTAAAATTGCTTTGTTTAAAATAATTTCTATATTTTCAGGTTCAAGACCTAAGGCAAATTCTAAATCTTGCAAAGCATCTTGCCTGTTGCTTAACATTTGATTTGCTTTTGCACGGTTTACATAAGCAATAGTGTAGCTCGGTTGTATTTTAATTGCTTTATCTAAATATTCTTTTGCCACTTGCGGATGTTTTTGGTCAAGATAATAAACGGCAATATTATTTAGCAAATCAACTTGACTAGGAGTAATAGTTAAAGCCTTTTCATAATCTTTTATAGCCATAGCTTTTTCGCCGAGTTTTTCATAAATATAAGCACGGTTAATTAAGGCGGAAACATAATTAGGGTCTTTTCTTAAAATATCATTATAAAGTTTTAAAGCCTTTTGCGGTTTATTTGCTTTAACAAGTTGGGTTGCTTTAAAAAACTTGCTATCATTATTAGAGCAAGCAGTAAAAAACAAGGTTGAAATAGTTAAAAGCATTAAAAAATATTTCATTTTTTGACCTCTCTTTTTTGTTTTAATTTTTTATACTCGTCTTTTAAAATACACAACGCAAGCATTATTGCACCGATAGTAATAAAACTATCTGCCACGTTAAAAACCGGCCATACGATAAAATTAAAATAATCTACCACATAACCGATAAAGATTCTATCATATAAATTGCCTAAAGCACCGCCGATAATAAATACCCAGCCGTAACTTGCAAGTTGGCCCATTTCAAAAATATCTTTGCGGTATTTTATCAACGCTATAAGCACAAGAATACTGACAAAAATTAAAGCCGTGTTTCCGTTTTGAAAAGAACCAAAAGCCGCCCCCGTGTTTTGAACAAAAGTTAATTTAAAGAAAGGCAAAACATCAATATTGCCTATTTCTTTTAATTTAGCCAAAACCCATATCTTGCTTATTCTGTCTAAAACAAAAATAAGCAAGATATATAAAAGGGGCTTTTTATAGTTCTTAAACGGGGACACTTATGTTTTCTTCCTCTAAGACTTTAGCACATCTGGAGCATAAATCAGCGTGTTTGGTATCTGTGCCTATATCCTCTTTCCATTGCCAGCAGCGCGGGCATTTTGAGCCTTTTGCGTGTTCTATGGCAATTTCAAGTTTATCTGCTGGGCCATCAGCCAAAGCCACTTGGGAAACAATTGATGCTTCCGGCCATAAATTAAGTGTTTTGGTTAAAAATGCTTTTAAAGCCGGCTCGGAAGTTTTAAAAATAACTTTTGCCTCAAGTGAAGAGCCGATTAAACCTTTTTGGCGGGCTTCTTCAAGCGCTTTTAAAACCTGACCGCGAATTTCGCGCATCTTTGTCCATTTTTCAACAATTTCGGTGCTAACTTGATAGCCGGTATTTTCGGGCATATCACTTAAGAAAATACTTTCTTCCAAGTTTTTGCCAAGAGGTAATTTTTTAATTTCCTGCCAGGCTTCTTCTGTTGTGAAGGAAAGAATCGGGGCAAGCAATTTTAAAATTGTTATAACAATTTGGCTAAGTGCGGTTTGCGCGCTTCTTCTTGCTTGGGAATTTGCGCCTAAAGTATAAAGGCGGTCTTTTGAGGCATCAAGCATTAAAGAAGATAAATCAAGTATGCAGAAATCGGTTATACTTCTGATAGCTTTTCTAAGTTCAAAAGTTTTATAATCTTGGCGGACTTCTTTAATTAAATCATCAAGGCGGCCGAGCATATATTTATCAAGGTCGTTTAAGTTTTCGTAAGAAACTTGATGCTTAGTCGGCTCATAATCGGATAAATTGCCAAGTGCATAGCGGATAGTATTTCTAATTTTTCTATAACTATCAATAGGGCCTTCCAAAATTTCTTTAGAAAGGCGGACATCATCTGAATAATCAGTAAAACTTACCCATAATCTTAAAATATCTGCGCCGTATTTATTGATAATTTCATCCGGCTCAACGCTGTTGCCGGCGCTTTTATGCATTGCGCGGCCTTGTTGGTCCAAAATCATACCGTGAGTAATAACTTTTTTGAAAGGGGCTTTATCTTCCAAAACGGTGGAAGCAATCAAAGAAGTTTGGAACCATCCGCGGTGCTGGTCAGAACCTTCCAAATAAACATCGGCAGGGAAGCCGAGTCCGCGGTATTTTAAGGTTTCCTTCCAAGATACGCCGGAGTCAAACCAGACATCCAAAATATCTTTTTCTTTAGTAAATTCTTTACTACCGCAAGAGCAGGTATAATCTTTTGGTAAAATTTGCTCGCAAGTATCGGTAAACCAAAAATCGCTGCCTTCTTTTTTGGCTCTGTCGGCAATATGTTTAAATAAATTTGCGTCAATTTGCACTTTACCGCATTTTTTGCAATAAAATACCATTAACGGCACACCCCAGAAGCGTTGGCGGCTTAAGCACCAATCAGGGCGGAGTTCAACCATAGAAGTAATTCTTTTTTGACCGCCTGCGGGATACCACTGCACTTTTTCAATTTCGCTGATAAGTTTTTTGCGCAAATTATCTTTATCAATTCCCATAAACCATTGTTCCGTAGCACGGAAAATGATTGGCTTTTTGCAGCGCCAGCAATGCGGGTAGCTGTGTGTAATATCTTGTTGTTTAACAAGTGAGCCAAGCTCTTTAAGGCGTTCAATGATGATAGGATTTGCTTTAAAAATGTGTAAGCCTTCAAACTCACCGGCATCTTTGGTAAAAACACCCTTTTCATTGACGGGACAGAAAATATCAAGATTCCATTTAAGGCCGGCATAAAAGTCGTCCTCGCCGTGGCCCGGGGCAATGTGAACGATACCCACACCGCTATCCATAGTAACGAAATCCGTATTGATAACTGGGTTTAATTTTTTGTTTAAAGGATGTTCGTATTTGATACCGACTAAATCTTTACCTGCAACTTTTGTGGAAGAAACGATTTTTAAATCGCAATCTTTAATAAAAGCGTCGGCAAGTTTATCTGCGGCGATAATATAAGTGCCGTCTTCTTGGAGCATAACTCTGTAATCTTCTTCCGCATTAACGGCAGCTGCCATATTGGCAGGTATTGTCCATGGAGTTGTGGTCCAAATAGTTAAATAAATATCTTTAGAAGTATCAATATCTTTAAAAATTTCCTTTTTATATTCTTTAACTTTAAAGCGCAAATAAATTGAGGTGGAAACTTTATCGTGATATTCGGCTTCGGCATCGGCAAGAGCGGTTTCGCAAGTAGGGCACCAATAAATTGCTTTTTTGCCTTTATAAACATAATTTTTCAAAACGGCATCAAAAAATGCCTCTGCAATAAGGCCTTCGTAGATAGGCGACATTGTAAGATAGGGATTATCCCAATCGCCAAGAACACCAAGGCGTTTAAAACCTTCCCTTTGTATATTGACGAAATTTTGGGCAAAAGCGCGGGCTTTTTTTCTGAAAGCGGGAATATCGGTAATTTCCTTTTTGTCTATTTTCATTTCTTTAATGAGTGCTTGTTCTATTGGTAAGCCGTGGCAATCCCAACCGGGAACATAGGGTGTATAATAACCCATTAAAGCGTGGGATTTAATGATAATATCTTTTAAAACTTTGTTTAAAGCATGGCCCATGTGAATACGGCCGTTAGCATATGGGGGTCCGTCGGCAAGAATAAATTTTTCCTTTTTGCTGGCTTTGGCAAGCATTTTTTTATAGAGTTCTAAATCTTGCCAAAATTTAAGTAAATTTGGTTCTTTTGCGGCAAGACCCGCCCTCATTGGAAAATCTGTTTTAGGAAGTAAAACCGTCGCAGAATATTTGTTTTTGTTTTGATTATTTTTTTGTTGGTTTTTGTTTTGTTGCTTACTTTCACTCATTTTAAAAATTCAATTTCTCAATTAAATAGTTTTAAAGGATACTTTTGCCTCACTAAAGATATATATTAATTATATAATATTAAGAGGCATAGGAAAAGAAGAAAAACAAATATTTTATTGAGAAATTGAAATATTTTAATTTTTTTAAAGTTAATAATAAAATAGTCTAGAATTACCAGAAGAGCACCAACTACTAGAGCAAGGCTCCGCTTTACCTGTTTCCTGTGAGCAGACTTTTAAACCCGCGGAATAGTCTTTATTAGTATTGCAATAAAGAGGCTTTAAATTATCCCAATTATAATAGAATGCCATTTTACTATTTTTTAGCCAACAAGCAGTCATTGTATATTCCCCCCATATATAACAATTAGCCCCATCATTAAAAAGTATTTCAATATCTGATGAAGCAATATTTTCCTGTTGTATATCGCCAAAAGAAATATCTAAATCGGCAAGTTTTTTGGGTGTTGTGCCTGTTGCAAGAACATATCTATTTATAGATTCAGCTAATGCTCTTGTTTTTTCTTTTAATGTAGCATATTCTGATTTTGCTACTGCTACTTGATACTGCGGAACAGCTATGGCCGCTAAGATACCAATTATTAAAACAACGACTAATAACTCTATAAGCGTAAATGCGCGGTTTTTCATACTAACTCCTTTTGTTTTGATTAAACTTAACAAAAGTAGTTTAGCAAAAAAAAAAAAATAAGCAAGACCTCTTTCAACTCTTCG